>JANMRV010000390.1:0-5725 GCA_031388685.1 Planctomycetota bacterium | reverse complement strand
TCGGCGGCGGCATGTCCGGAGCGTCGACCCAGTACCAGAGGTCGCGCTTGCGAAGGTGTCGCCGCCGGCGACGACGGCACGCACCGCGTGGGCGACAACCACGACACGCTCGCCAGCTATCCGCAGAACGCTCCGAATGCGAACTTCCTCCTGCGCGGGCCGCTGACGACCGCTCGCCGTACTGCCCCAGGGGCCCGAGGATCGGAATTCTTAGGGGCAGCGCGTGTCGCGGTTCGCGCTGCGGCAGGCAGGCTTGCGCAAACGTCGGGTGATCGGGTTTTTGCGAGTCAAGACTCTGCTCGCGCCGTTGCGCTCAGTGCGTCAAAATTCCCTGTCTCCCCAGCATGTTCGAGCCCAGGGCCGCAATTCCACCGACCAGGGTCACGGCTTGTAGCACGCGCACGAGACAGCTCACCCAAACGATACCGATGCCGAGGCCTGCCCACTGAACCCACCACTCGCCGGGCGAAGTCATCCAGTCGAGGATGACCAGGATCAAGAGGATGAGAGGGGCAGTGAAAAGGAACTTGAAAGCGCGCACGGTTCTACAGATCGGTGAACGGATCATGCCGCGCGTCATGGAAGTGAACGTCGCGGATTCACACATCGCAGGGAATTTGACCTGCATCCAGGCCTCAGGATGGGCTCTAAGCACTTGTTCGCAAGGACGTGGCCGACCCGCGGCTCCTAGTATTTCGAGCATGGCCACGCCCGAATCCCTGCGCGCCGTCGGCGCCGAAAAGACGAACCTCGACGAATTGCTCCAGGCGCTCGAAGTGCTGCGCAACGAGCTGTTGCGCTCGGAACGCGACGGGCATGTGCGTCTGGCGGAAGTCCATCCCGAGTACAGGCAGAGTGCGCGCAATCTGCTGCACTACCTCGCGCTGCGTTCTCGCGATCTGCGCACGCTTCAGACGCGACTCAGCAACTTGGGGCTGTCGTCGCTTGGCCGCAGCGAAGCGCACGCACTGGCCTCGGTCGAGGCGGTGCTCAATGCCGTGCGCAGCCTGGCGGGGCTTGGCGCCAACGGCGCGAGCACGCAGGCTGCGACGTTCGCCGAGGGCTCGCGGCTCCTGAACGCGCACACCGTCGCGTTGCTTGGGGAGGCGCGCCCCGAACGTCATGTGCGCATCCAGGTGACGCTGCCTGGCGAAGCGGCCGACGACTATTCGCTGCTGCGTTCGTGGATCGAACGCGGCATGGATTGCGTGCGGATCAACTGCGCCCACGACGATGCACAGACTTGGCAGCGCATGGTCACCAGCCTGCGCCGCGCCGAAGCCGCGACCTCGCGGCGTTGTCGCGTGATGATGGACCTCGCCGGCCCGAAATTGCGCACCGGGCCCGTGGCGAATGGCCCGGCGGTGCTGCGCGTTCGTCCCACGCGCGACGCGTTCGGCCGAGTGCTGCAGCCGGCGCGAATCTGGCTCACAAGCTCTGACGAGCCGAGCACCGCGCCCAGCGCGGCCGACGGGATCTTGCCGGTCGAAGCGCACTGGCTCGCCGCGTTGTCCGAGGGCGAGACCGTCGAATTCGCCGATGCACGCGACGCACAGCGCAGCATGAAAATCGTGCGGCGAGTCGAAACCGGTGCGTGGGCGGACCTCGATCGCACGGCCTACTTCGTTCCCGGCCTGGAACTCACGCTCGGCTCCAGCGGGAAATGTGGCCGCGTCGGCGCGCTGCCCGACGTCGAAGGCGTGATCGTGCTGCGCCCGGGCGACACGCTGCTTTTGACCCGTTCGCTCGACCCAGGACGCGCTGGCGAGCACGATGAGCATGGCCGCCTGTTGTTCCCCGCTCGCATCGGCTGCACGCTGGCGCAGGTCTTCGCCGACGTGCGCGTGGGTGAGAGCATCTGGTTCGACGACGGCAAGATTGGCGCAGTCGTGCGCGCGGGCGACGTCGATCAATTGACGCTCGAGATCGTGCAGGCGCAGCCCGACGGCGACAAGTTACGCGCCGACAAGGGCATCAATCTGCCGGACAGTCAGCTCGACCTTCCGGCGCTGACCGAGCGCGACCGCGAGGACTTGAAGTTCGTCGCCCAGCACGCCGACATCGTGGCGCTTTCGTTCGTGCATCGGCCGCAGGACGTGGTCGAACTCATAGCGTGTCTGGCGGAACTCGAGCGGCCGGACATGGGTATCGTGCTGAAGATCGAGACGCGCCGCGGCTTCGAACAACTGCCCAATCTGCTGCTCTCCACGATGCAGCGGCCGTGCAACGGCGTGATGATTGCGCGCGGCGATCTGGCGGTCGAGTGCGGCTGGGAGCGGCTGGCCGAAATCCAGGAGGAGATCCTGTGGATCTGCGAAGCCGCGCACATGCCGGTGATCTGGGCCACGCAGGTGCTCGAGAGCCTGGCCAAGACCGGACGGCCCTCGCGCGCCGAGATCACCGACGCCGCGATGAGCGAGCGCGCCGAATGCGTGATGCTCAACAAGGGACCGCATCTGGGCGAAGCGCTCAGCGTGCTCGACGACATCCTGCGGCGCATGCAAGCGCACCAGGACAAGAAGAGCGCGATGTTGAGGCCGCTGCGGTTGGCGCGAGGCTATTGAGCAGGCCTGGCGCCGCATCACGATTCGAGGCCGGCAAGATGGGACGCGTGAAGCGCGGGCCACGGCCCGGAGCGTCGCGCTATCAGTCGTGCTCGTCCCTGTCGTCGTCGTCTCAGCTTTCGCCGCCGGCCACACCCGCGGCCTGGGATCCGAACGTGGCGGTCAGACCGCCGACCCGTGCGGCCATCTCCGGAGCGTTCAATCGAGCCGCCGGAGTATGGGACTTCCATGCCCCTGATCATGTCTTCACGGCAGCACCGCGCAGGGGGATGGTGCCGGGACGCGGCCGTTCTCGGTGTGCCCCGGAGCGTCATTCAGCAGCCCTTGAGCGACAGGCTCTGGCTCGCGTGGGCAGTGCACCGTCTCGCGCGCCCGCCAAGCGTGCGCGCGGATGTCCGCTGGTGTTCAGCTCACGCGCCAAAGGCCAGTGCTTCGCCGACGCATGAGCGCGAGAGCACTTGAGGCTCGCTCGGCAGTCAAAGATCATCCTAGGAACTTTCTCGAGACGACGCCGTCGCAGCTCATCTCGATCAGCTTGCGCCGCAGTGCGGGTACTCGAGCACGTAGATGGCAAAACTTCTTGCAACAGCACGGCCCAAGTCAGGCGTCGTGTCTTTGCGTGGCGCTCGGCTTCAGAGCCGTGCGCGGCTGCGCCGTCAGCCGGCATTGCACCCTTCGCTGTTCCCTTGCGCGGTCCCGGCACGCTCATGTCGCGACAAGGCGCCGCGGGTGCGAGGACACCGTGGCAGGTGTGCTGGGTGCCTGGCTCCTTCATCGATTCGTACTCGAATCGTTGAAGGTGCCAGGCACCGTACACGTGACGCAAAAGCAGTCTCGAGGAGACGCGCTCGTTCCTCAGCGGCTATTCGCTGCACTTCGCCGAGACGACCGCGGAGCGGCTCGGGTACGCGCTCGACGATCGCTACTTCGGAATGCAGCAAGGCTATCTGGCGACCTTCAGCAAGATGCTCGCGGAGATCACGCTCGACGAGGTCAACGCCGCGATCAAGAAGTACCTGCAGGTCGAGAACCTGTGGATCGCGATCGTCGCCGACAAGGGCATGAAGCTGCGCGACGCCATCGGCCGCGACGATCCGAGCCCGATTTCCTGCGGCGACATCCAGAAGTCCGCGGAGATCCTGGCCGAGGACGAGCAGATCGCGGTCTGTCCGCTGAAAGTGCCGCAGAAGTGCGTCTTCATCGCCCCGGTCTCGGACATGTTCTCGGGCAAGGCGAAGTTTGCCTGGTGATTCGAGTCGAGCCCCAGTCGTGCTCAGCGCGCCAGGGGCTCGATGAGCTGAGCCACCACCTCCCCATGCTCATTGAGGATCGGAGTGTGGGGGATTCCGGTCAGGAGTCGATCCACGATCTGCGGATCGGCGCGGTCGGGGCCGATCTGATCGGGCACGAGCACCTGATCGCCGATCAGTACGACCCGCCGGCCTGATCGTGCGAACTCCCTGACGCGGTGACGCAGTCGGCCCGTGGCCTCCGCACGATTGGGGGCTGCGGCGCCGCTCATGGGGATCAGCGTCGTGGAATTGAGCTTGTCGCCGAGCAGGAATCGGCGCTCGCGAGTCAGCGCCAATCCCTCCCAGGCATCCAACTCGAACACGACTCCGTCGGGCCCCGCGGCTTCGAGCGCGAGGCGCGAATGCACGCTCATTCCCGACCCGCGGTTGGGGCGGATGTCGGTCAGCCAGGTGCCGAAGAAGAGCGCGGTCGCGACCGTCCAGAGCAATCCGAGCTGGGCGAAATTGCGGGCGCGCGAACCGCGTGGTCGAAGCAGCAGCGCGGCCGCCGCGGAAAACGGCAAGAGCATCGGGATCTGGTACTCGAAGTTGTCAGCTTCCCACCACGCATAGAAGCCGAAGCAGACGGCGCCGTAGAGCGCGCAGGCACAGACACCGCGAATCGCGGAACGCGGGAAAGGCCAGGACAAGCTGACGGCAGTGAGCAGCACGCAGAGCGTCGCCCAGCCCGCTTGCGGGTGTGCGAAGTGCGCGGCCTGGAAGATCGACATCAGGTACCTGCCCGCGATCCCGAAGCCTTCGACGCTCCAGCCCTTGCCCCACAGTCCGCGGGCTCCTTCTCCGAGCAACCAGGTCGAAAACGAAGTCTCGACGCCCGAGTGGATCCACGCCAGGCCGTAGAGTCCCAGCGAACACAGGCCCGCGCCCACGACGAGCGGAACGAGTCGACGCCAGGGCACGAGCAGGAACAGCGGCGCGACAATCCACACCGCGTCCTGTCGAATCAGGGTTGCCGCAAGCAGCAGGGAAAAGAGCGTGAGGCTGTGCGGCGCCTGCGCTCCGACAACCGGGCCCAGCGCGCTGCACAAAAGCCACGCCGCCGCGCTCATCGCCGGCAGGTAGGAATCGCCGACCGCGGACGAGAGCCACAGCCCCTCGGTAAGCGCGAGGGCGCACGAAAGCGGCAATGCGATCTTCCATCCGCCCTGGCGCGCCGAGAGCCGGGCGATCGCGACGATCGTCAACCCGCCTCCGATCGCGGCGACGACTTGCTGGGCGACGAGCGCGAGTCCGTTGCCCATGACCGATCCCGGCCACAGCGCGAGCACGCGGTACACGAGGTAGCAGAGCCAGTGATAACCGAGATGGTTGGGCGAGCCCAGGAGCGGATGCTCGCTACCGCCGATCAGGTCGTCGGCATAGGCGACGACGTCGTTGCCGATGATGATCCCGTCGCAGTCCGCCGGGAAACTCCACAGGTAGAGCGCCACGCAGGCCGCGCCAAGGATCCAGGGCCAGCTCGACTTCGAGCGCGCCGCGTCGGCAGTCGTGCGTGAGTGCGATGGATGCAACTCTCCTCGTTTCGCGGGCAGGACATCCATGCGCAAGGCCAGGGGCCCAGGCTATCACGGACAGCCTGCGATGAGCACGCGTCGCGTACCGCGATCCGCCGCGTTGCTGGTGGAATCAGGCCGAGTCAGACTCGCAGACTCGTTCCGGAGGCGCGTCTGCCGCGGAGCACAGCCCTTCTTCTCCAGGGGTTCCGTCCTGAAACGGATAGGAACTACGGATAGGAACTCCGAGCCCCTGATCATGCCGTCACGGCAGCACTCCGGAGGGGGATGGGGACTGCGAAGCAGCCGTTTTCGCCGGTAGAGGCGTTCTCGGCGTGCCGCGAAGTGTTGTCCG
>JANMRV010000387.1:0-10416 GCA_031388685.1 Planctomycetota bacterium | reverse complement strand
GAAGAAGCGAATCCCCCGCCGACGTTTCGACCGGAACTTGGACGGCTCAAGAGCGGCGATGCGATGCCGGACTTCTCGCTGACAGGTCCGGACGGCAAGGAGTTCGCCTTCTCGAATCTGCGCGGCAAGACGGTGGTGATCGGCATCGGCTTCGAGGACGTCGTGCCCGCCGACATGCTGCAGGCGATCGGCACCAAGCACGGCGCGAACGGCGTCGTGCCGCTGGGGATGATGATTCTCTCCAAGCGCGAGAGCTACGACGCCTGGCTCGCGAAGAACAAGACCAAGGCGAACATGCTCTCCGGCTGGGACCCCGCCGCGAGTTATGCGGGCGACACCGAGAAGCTCGACATGAAGGCCTTCGAGGCCTGGGACGCGAAGACCGCGCTGCGCAAGATCATGGGCGGCAGCGCCATGAACGGGACGCCCGGCTTTCCGTTCTTCGTGGTGGTCGATCCCGCCGGAAAGTTCATCGGCATGTGCTTCCAAGGCAAGACGCACGAAGAGGGGCTGGGCAATCTGCTGCTGCGCGCCGGAGTGAAACTGGCGCCCGCCGACATGCCCAAGAAAGTCGCGGCGGCCGAGGACTTCGTGGTTACGCCGCCGGCGCCCGTGGTGCCTGAAGACGAGGTCCCGCAACTCGCAGTCGGCGCCGTCGCACCCGATTTCGCCATGACCGACGTCAACGGCAAGACGATCAAGCTGGCCGACTACAAGGGCAAAGTGGTCGTGCTCGACTTCTGGGCCACGTGGTGCGGCCCGTGCTTGGCTTCGATGCCCCACACGCAGGAAGTCGCCGCGCACTACAAGGACCAGGGCGTGGTCGTGATCGGCACGTGCACCAGCGACAAGCGCAAGGCGTTCGAGGGCTGGGTCAAGAAGAACCAGGCGACCTACCCCGACTTCATCTACGCGCACGACGCGGCGGAAAAGAGCCCCGAGCGCGCGTCGCACAAGCTCTACGGAGTCACCGGCATCCCCGCGCAGTTCGTCATCGGACGCGACGGCAAGGTCGCGGCTTTCGTGAGCGGATACATGGACGGCGAAGTGCTTCTGGAAGGCGCGCTAGCCAAGGCCGGCATCAAAGTCGACCCGGCAATCGTGGCCAAGTCCATCGAAGACCAGAAGAAACGCGACGCGCGCTGAAAAGCGTGCCGGGGAGATTCCCGGCAGCCGTTCCATCTGTCTGAAGGAATGTGACCGCGCGGCGCGTGCGCCACTAGCATGGGTCGGCCCAGGTCCGACGTCTTGGGGGGCCTATTCCCATGCTGACCACACTGCTTCGCCCTGTGCTACTTTTCGCGGCACTCCTTGTCGTCCCCCACCCGAGTCTCGCTCAGGAAACGCGTCGCTGGAACGACGCGGAACTGGCGCCGCTGGGCAAGAGCCTTGGCGCCTACCTCGACGCGCGCGCGGCGGGGATGGGTATCGACAAGGCCAAGATTGATCTGGCGGCAAGCTTCGAGGCATTGCGCCGCGCGAGCGACGGTTTGGACCCGTTGCGCCAGCCGCTCGATCTGCAGCGCGTGCTCGCGCTCTCCAACGATCTTTCGAAGGTCGTGGTCAACAAGGGCAAGGTCAGTCAGGACCTGTTCAAGGATTGCAGCCTCGACGGCGCGGGCCTCGCTTATGCCTACCAGCTGCCCCGGGACTACGACCCGCTGCAAAAGGTCTATCCGCTGATCCTGGCGATTCCCGACGAGAACGAAGCTCCGGCCGAGCACATCCGCGCGCAGTGGATTTCGCGCGAGGTTCAGGAGGGAGCGATCCTGGTCGCGGTCCAGATGCCGAAAAATCAGGGCGAGTGGGCGCGCGTCACGGTCAACGGCCGCGCAGGCGGCTTGAGCTACGTGCTCACCGGATTGCGCATGGCGAGCGAGCGTTTCGCGATCGACTCAGATCGCATCTACGTGGTCGGACGCGGCAAGGGCGTGCCCGTCGCGATCGCCGCGGGCAACTACAGTCCGCATCGTTTCGCTGCGATCCTCGGACGCGCCGGCGATGCCGGCGAGATCGGCCCTGAGAACTTCCGCAATCTGCCGACCTGGTTTGCCGGCGCCGGTGCGCGCGCGACCAAGTTCCAGGAAGAAGCGCGCGCGCGCGAGTACGACAATTGCGTGCTCGTGCAAAGCGGCAGCGAAACGGATCTATGGTCCTGGATCCAAAAGCACACGCGGCACACGAATCCGCAAACTGTCACGGTCGCGCCCGGCGATCCGTTCCCGACCTTCGGTTATTGGATGCGCGTCGCCCCGATTGCAGCCAGCGCGCGCGCCACCGCTTCGATCGAGCGCGATAGCAACACGATCCGTATCCAGGCCGAAGGATTGTCGCAGATCACCTTGTATCTGAACGACACGCTCGTCGACCTCGACAAGCCCATGCGCATCATCTGCAACGATGTCGAAGGCTTGGTCCAGACGCGGCGGCATTTGCAGGACACGCTCGACATGATGCTCGACGGCACGAGCGATGCGGGCTCCGTGTACGTCGCGCAGGTGATCGTGCCGACCAGCGCCGAAGGCAAGACCACAGAGACGCGCGCCGTACCGCCCAAGGATGTCGAGTTCGAACGCGCCTTCACCGAAGCCGGCGCGCAGGTCGACAAACTCTGGGAGCTGTCGCAATGGTGCAAGTCCACGGAACGCGATGCGTTGGGCGCGCGCGTGCTGCGCCGTCTGCTTCACCTTGCTCCTGATCACGAGGGCGCGCGCTCGGCGCTGGGCCACAAGTTCGCGAAGGGTCAATGGTTCACGAATCAGGCAGCCCTCGATCGCTTCCTGCGCAGTCAGGATCCGCTGGCGGCCGCGCGCAAGGGCCACATCGAATTCAAGTCGCTGTGGATGCACCCCGAAGAACGCGCGCTCGCCGCCAAGGGCTGGGTGAAGGAGCATGAAACGGGCCTTTGGATCACACCCGCCGATCGCAAGCGCCTCGATGCGGGCTTTGCGCGCCAGGATCTGGAGTGGATTTCGCCTCTGGAAACCGCGCGCATGGACGAAGGCCTATGGAAAGTCGGCGGCGAATGGGTCGAACTGCGGTCTGCGAACGAGCGGCACGCGCGCATCGACGGAATGTGGCGCATACCGAGCGCAGACGTACTTTTGTATTCGACGACCGACCGCGAGACTTGCAGCAGCGCGCTCGCGACGATGAGTCGCGCCATGGAGGATCTGCGCAAGGTGTTCGGCGCCGAGCCGCTCCTGCCGTTGCGCGTCGCGATGTTGCGCGACGAAGAGCAATACGATCGCTTCGCTTTCGGCGATCCTGACGGCCGCCGTCGCGCGACGCACGCCGGCCGTTTGCACAGCGTGCATAGCGCGTTCTTCGCCGAAAGCTGGTTCCCGCGCGTCGAAGGCAAGCCGGAATTCTCCGGCATGGGCGTGTGCTATTGGGATCCGCTAGTGCCGGGCGGGAATCAATACGGCCTGCACGCCGCGCGGCTCGCTGTCGGACTTTCCTATGTGGAAGCTCTCGATCCAAGTCCGAAGGCCGTGCGCAAGGCGCTGCCCGGCGGACCGAAGCCTGAGTACTACGCCGCGTATCAAACGGAGAAGTTGATGCCGGCCTGGTTGCGCTTCGGCGGAGCGGTCTACGCCGAACGCTTCTTCAAGGACGAACTCGTCGCCGCCGACGGCGATCCGTGGTGGGCGCGCAAGTGGTCGCTCGAGAATCTCGCGCGCGGCGGAGCCTTGCGGCCTTTGTCGGAGATCATGGCCTTCAAGCTCGATCCAGAGGACCGCGACGGCTCGCTTAGATTGTTGATCGAGACCGGCCTCGTCGTCTCGTTCATCGTCGACGGCAATTGCTCCGCGGTGAACGCTGCTCACGCGCAGTTCAAGACCGCATTTGCTGCCGGCAAGTTGCATATGAACGACATCAAGGCGCTGACCGAGGCGCTGATTGCGCGCGAATCCGAAATCAAGGCGTACGCGGGCTTGTGAACAGGGCGCGAGCCCCTGTTCGGGATCAGACTCCGCTAGGCAGAGCACCTAAACGATTCGCCTCGGCTCTGCCGGGCACTGGCTGCAGAAGGAGCCAGAAGGGCAGCAGCACGAAACGGAACCTCAGCCAGTATCCCGCGGGCACGTCGCACGCTGGGATAGCAGACTGCCGAGCAGCACACTCAGCCAGGGCGCGGCAACCCACCAGACCGTGAATCGAGGGAGCGTTGTGGAGGAGTCAGATCCGGACTCTTTGAACACTCGCGGACCAAGCTGCTTCTTCCCTGGTGGCTTCCGCCCGTTCTGACTTTCGCGCGCTCTGGTTACCCTGGTCAAACTCTCGTGCCTCGCAAGATCACGGCCCGAAGCGCACTTTGGCCTGCCCTCGACTCGCCCCCAAATGTCCCTGCAAAACTCCCCCACCCTCGCCGCGTCCAAGCCGCCCTCGCGACGGCGCAAGCTCAGAAATGCACTGCTGAGGCTGGCCGTCGGGATCGTCGTTGCGTTCTTCGCAGCCGAGATTGCGCTGCGCGTGATCATCTTCCACAGCGGTCCGAAGGCGAGCCAATTCGAAAGACGCATGCGCCAGCCGGCGCGCTACTCCGACGGCAACAACGAGGACGACTATTGGAAGCTGGTCTGTGCCATCAACGGCGAAGCAGGCTTGAACGACGCGGACAATCCGGATTCGATCACCGGCTGGACCGGTGGTGCAGTGACACCCGGCACGTACGAGCACATTGACGAAGGCAGCCTGGGCGCTCGCCGGCCCGTGCTCCTGTACGGCGACTCTTTCGCGGCCTGCGGCACGCCAGCCGAGGATTGTTTTCAGTCGCTGCTCGAACGCTCGGAATTCGGCGGGCAGTACGCGCTGCTGAATTACGGAGTTGGAGGATACGGCCTCGACCAGACCTACCTGCTGCTCAAAAACTCGATCGACCGTTTCAAGGACCGCGATCCGATCGTGATCGTGAGCATCCTCGTCGACAGCGACCTCGAGCGTAGCGTGCTCGAATTCCGCAGTTGGCCCAAGCCGCGCCTCGACGTCGTCGGCGATCAACTTGTCTCGCGCGGTTTGGTGCAGACGAACAATCGTCAATACCTCAAACAGCATCCGGTCTCGATCCGCAGTTATCTCTGGCGCCTGTTTCTTTATCAAATGACGCCGTTCATGGCGGAGAAACGCGCGCAATGGCGTGGAGATGAAGCCGCCAGTACAGAGAAACAGCGCCTGAATCGCAAAATCTTGGCTGAGATCGAACACGAACTTTCCAGCCGCAATCTCGAGCACTTCTTCATGGTTTTCCACGCTGAAGACGGAGCGCTGGAAAGGTGGAATCTTTTCGAATGGCAGGAGCGGATGATCGAGGAGTTCTGCGCGGAAAAATCGATTCCGCTTTTCGACACGCGCGCGTATCTCGCCTTTGTCGCGAACGGCCAGCAGGAAGAGCGCCAAAGATTCTACGGCCACGGAAGGCCACTGCTCGGCCACCACAATGCGCTCGGCAATCTGATCTGCTTCGAGGCGATCCGGCAAGGCCTCAGCGGCAATTTAGGGCCGCCCGACATGCGCCACCTCCGCAGCTTGCGCAGGTATGGGCTGCTCGACTCGACGGCCAGGGAGCAGACTTCGAGCACATTGCTCGGCAAGCCCGTCAGGCTGATCGGCTACAACCTGGAAGGACGAGTCAGCGCGACTGAAACAAACGCTCCACATCGGCTGGTGCTGCGTTCCGACGAGCTTTGGCCGAACGTGGCCATTTTCCAGCTTGGCGGGGAAACGAAACGATTCACAGGCCGGCTCCACACGCTGACGAATCAAGATCAGGGCTGTAGCAACATCGAGCTGCGCTTCACCGTGACCGTGGACGATGACATCGTGCTCGAGTGTGCCGTCCCTCCCGCGGCGAATGAACAGGTACTCGACATCGACCTGGCTGGTAAGCGGTCGCTGTCCCTAGCCATCGTTGGCGACCGTGGTGCCGCCAGCTGCAGCTGGATCTGCATTGAGGATCCGCGCTGGGAGTGAATCAGCGGATTTCGGTAGAGCCGAGCTGTGAGTCGTCGCCGGCCGACTCTCAGCCGTGCTGAGGGAAATCCGACCCAAGCCAGACGAAGCAGACGATCGCCACGCTCAGCCCCACTGCGGCGAGGACACGCAAAGTTCGGCGAAGTTCGTAGTTGCTCGGCACCTTGTGCGCAGTCTGCATTGAATCGCGGGCCGCTGACAAGAATCGAGAGGCGCGAATTCCTCGACTTGCCGATGATCGCTTGGCGACGGCCACCTCCCCCAACGAGCGCTGCAATGCCGGCACATACATCCCCGATCGATATCAGCAGCGTTCGCCCCCACTCATCCGCGGGCTTCGAGCGCTTCTCCGCCAGGAACCCGGTGCGCGCCGTGCTGCCGATGGTGGGCCGCACCCCGCTGGTTGAACTGCGACTGCGCTGGCGCGGCAGACCGCGCCGGATCTTTGCCAAGGTCGAGAGCTTCAACCTGACCGGCAGCATCAAGGACCGCATGGCGGCCTGGGTACTCGCTGAGGGCTGGGAGCGCGGCGCCTGGCGGCCGGGCCACACCATCGTCGAGGCTTCTTCAGGCAACACCGCGATCGCGCTGGCCGCCGTGGGCCGTTCGCTCGGCTCGCCCGTGCGCATCTTCATGCCCGAGTGGATGAGTTCCGAGCGTGTGCAGATCCTGTCAGCCTTCGGTGCCGACCTCGTGCGCATTTCCGCTGCCGAAGGCGGCTTCCTGGGCAGCATCGATCGCGCGGCGCGCTATGGCCTCGAGCATCCGGACGTCTTCCTGCCTGATCAATTCGCCAATCAGGCCAACCTCGAGGCGCACGCCTGCACGACCGGGCCGGAGATCGTCGAACAGCTGGATCGCATCGGCCTGCGGCCGGAAATCTTCGTCGCAGGTGTCGGCACCGGCGGCACGGTCATGGGCGTCGGGCGAGCACTGCGCGAATCAAGGCCCGGTGTGCGCATCCATCCACTCGAACCCGCGGAATCGCCGATCCTCACAACCGGCACGCACAGCGGACATCATCGCATCCAAGGCATCTCGGACGAATTCATCCCGCCGCTCGTTGATCTCACGAAACTTGACCGACCCGTGGCCGTGCGCGATGGGGACGCGATCATGGCCGCCCAAGAACTTGCGCGTCGCATGGGCCTGGGCGTCGGCATTTCGAGCGGCGCCAATCTGCTCGGCGCGCTGATGCTGCAGGAGGAGCTGGACGGCGATGCCATCACCGTGACCGTGTTCGCCGACAGTCATAAGAAGTACCTGAGCACCGACCTGTTCCGTCCGCAGAATCCCGCTCCAGGCTGGTTGACGCCGGAGCTCGAATTCGAGAGCTGGCGCGCCATCGGAGGCCTCGGTGCCTGAACCACGCGCGCGCGTGCGCACCGTCGCGATTCTGCCGGCCTACAACCTCGAGAACGGCATCGCGGACATCGTCCGCCGCACGCAGCCCCATGTCGACCTTGTGATCGTCGTGGCCGACGCCTCGCGCGATCAGACGCATGCGCGTGCTAGCGCCGCGGGAGCGATCGTGCCTGAGTATTCCGCAAAGCGCGGCAAGGGCTGCGCGGTTATTCGCGGAATCGCGGCGGCGCGCGTGCATTGCCCCGACATCGTCGTGTTGCTCGACGCCGATGGACAACATCTGCCCGAGGAAATTCCCGTGTTGCTCGCGCCGCTGACCGAAGGCCGCGCCGATGTCGTGTCGGGTTCGCGTTTCATGGGCACACTGCGGACTTCATTGATCAATCGCTTCGGCAATCATTTCCTGCGCATGCTCTCGTTCGTCGTCACGGGCCGCTGGCTGTCGGACACGGAGACCGGCTACCGCGCGTTTCGCGCCGAGGTATTGTTCGACATGCCCTTGTCCGCGCCGTCCTACGAGATCGAGAGCGAGATCATGCTCCGCGCAATGTCGCGCAGATTGCGCATCGTCGAGGTTCCCATCACCGTGCCCTTCGCCGTGCGCGGAGTCACGGTGCGCGATGGATTGAAAGTCGCCTGGTACAAATTGCGCTTCGGCCTTGCGCTGCGTTTTCGAACGAGCCCGCCATGAATATCCGTGAAATCGAGTCGCACGCCCGTGCAGCGCGCTCGCGCGGCGCGCAGGTCGTCGTGGTCCTCGGCCTTGGATTCGTCGGGACGGCCGTGGCGGCAAACCTCGCGCGGACCGAGAATCGCCGCGCGTTCTTCGTGATCGGCCTCGAGCGCGACGACGCGGTCGGCAGGGCCAAGGCCGACAGTCTCGACCGCGGCGAGCCGCCGAGCTACGCGCAGGATCCGGCCCTCGCCACGGCGATGCGTGCCGCGATCGAGGAGCCGCGCAACGTGGCCGGCACGGTGGATCCAACGCTGCTCGCACTGGCCGATGTGGTCGTGGTCTGCATCAACCTGGACCTCGTGCGCAAGCCGGGGCAGGCCGAAGACTTCGAGTGCGCGCTAGACGGTTACGCGGCCGCGCTGCGACTTGTCGGCCGCCACATCGGCGCGAAGACGCTGGTCTGCATCGAGAGCACGCTGCCGCTGGGAGCCAGCGATCGCGTGCTCTATCCCGCGCTTTGCGAGGGCGCCCGCGGCGCCGGTCGCGACCTGATTGCGGAGCCGCCGCTGTTCGCGTATTGCTACGAGCGCGTGATGCCGGGGCCGCACTACCTGGAATCGGTCAACTCGTACTGGCGCGCCTACGCCGGTATCGACGCGGCGTCGGCCGATCGCGCACGAGCCTGGCTGGAGCGCATCGTCGACACGAAGAACTTCCCGCTGTGGCGCCACAAGTCGACGCGCGCCGCGGAAATGGCCAAGCTGCTCGAGAACACGTATCGCGCGGTCAACATCGCGCTCGTCGACGAATGGGCCCAGCTCGCCGAACAGGCAAACGTCGATCTTTTCGACGTCATCGCTTCGATTCGCCTGCGGCGCGGCACGCATGACAACCTGATGTCGCCGGGACTCGGGGTCGGGGGGTATTGCCTGACCAAGGATGCGCTGATGGCGGCCTGGGGCGCCGAACACCTGCTCGGCAAGCCGGCGCCGCTACCTTTTGCTCGACGCGCGATCCTGACCAATGAAGCCATGCCGCTGCGCGCGCTCGAGGCGATCCGCGCGCACTCCGGTGGCAATCTGCGCGGCGTGCGCGTCGCCTTGCTCGGCGTCACGTATCGCCCCGAGGTCGCCGACACGCGCAGTTCGCCCAGCGAAACTCTGGCGCGTGCCTTGCTCGAGGCTGGAGCCGAAGTGCGTGCGTATGATCCGCTGGTGAGTCACTGGCTGGAATGTCCTCAGGTGCCGTTGTTCTCCTCGGCGGTCGACGTGCTGCGCGGAGCGAACGCCGCCGTCGTCTGCATTCCGGAACGCAGCTGGCGCGGAACCCTCGACGAACTCGCCGCGCGTGAACTTGCGCCGGGTGCGCTGGTTGTCGATCCTTGGAATCTCCTCGCCGACGCGCTGCGTCCGCACGCGGCAGCAGGGCGATTGAAGCTCTTTGTCTACGGCCGCGGCGATCTTTCCGGAGCCGACGCATGAACGCAGTCAACGTTGTCAGCGGCGCCGCCGGCCTGATCGGCTTCGAAGTGTGCCGCGAGTTGCTTGCGCGCGGCGAACGTGTGATTGCGGTCGACATCTTCAGCAAGGGCGGTCGAGCGGACCTAGCTGATCTGCGCGCGCGGCATCCCGATCGACTCGAATTGGTCGAAGAGGATCTCGCCCTCGGCACTTCGCGTCTTTCCTCGGCCTGGCGCGAGCCTGCGAAGTCGGTGTTCCATCTCGCCGCGATCGTCGGCGTGCGCGCGGTCGAGGAAGATCCCTATCGCACGATCGCCGTCAATCTGCGTTCGACGCTCGCGATGCTCGACCTGACGCGCGAGCGTGGATGCACTTCGTTCTTTTTTGCTTCCTCCAGCGAAAACTACGCCGCCGGCGTCACGCGCGGCTGCGTCGAAGTGCCGACGCCGGAAGACGTATTGATCGGCATTGACGACCCGAGCCTGCCGCGCTGGTCCTACGCGGCCAGCAAGATCGCCGGAGAGTCCGCGGTTTTCGCCGCGGCCCGTCCCGGGCTCTTTACGCCCATCGTTGGCCGCTTTCACAACGTGTACGGACCGCGCATGCCGATGACGCACGTCGTGCCCGAGTTGCTCGAGCGTTGCCGGCGCAAAGTGGATCCATTCCCGCTGTGGGGCCCCGAGCAGACGCGTTCGTTCTTGCACGTGAACGACGCTGCGCGCGCTGTCCTGTTGCTCGCCGATCGAGCGACCTTCGGCGTCGTGAACATCGGCTCGGCCGTCGAGACGCGCATCGCCGATCTCGCCGAGGCTTGTTTCGCCATCAGCGGCCATCGCCCCTCGGTGGTGAAGCGCGAGCCCGCGCCGAAGGGCTCGGTCTCCAGGCGCGTCCCGCGCGTCGACCTGCTCAAAGGACTCGGATTCGAGCCGGCCATTTCGCTGC
>JANMRV010000336.1:0-2828 GCA_031388685.1 Planctomycetota bacterium | reverse complement strand
GAAGAAGCTGGCGGTCTGCTACCAGCAGCAGGGGGACACCGCGTCGGCCCGGAGGCGCTGGCGGCGATCCGGCCTTCGTCGAGCAACATCGCGAGACGAAGATCCGCTTCGGCGATCGCTGGGTGCACTATCCCTTCGAGAATGGGCTGAGCGATCTCCCGCCCCAGGCCAACTTCGACTGCTTGAACGGCTACGTGGACGCGTGGCATCGACGGCAGACCGACGGCTCGAGCGCGCCGCAATCTTTCGGAGCCTGGGTGCGCTGGCGTTTCGGCGAAGGCATCGCGCGCCATTTCATGGATCCGTACAACGCGAAGGTCTGGAAGCGCGAGCTCGATGCGCTCTCGTCGGACTGGGTCGCCGGCCGCGTGCCCGATGCTCCGATCGAGGACGTGCTGCGCGCGTCGGTCGGGATTCGCACCGAAGGCTACACGCATCAGTCGATTTTCTATTACCCCGCGCGCGGCGGTTTCCAAGCGATCACGGATGGGATCGCATCAACCGTGCTCGATCGCGTGCGTTTGTCGACGCCCGTGCGCGAAGTGAAGCGTGCCGGCGAGCGTTGGTTCGTCAACGGCGAGGAATTCGATCGCGTGGTGAGCACGCTGGCGCTGACCGATTTGCCGCGCATCGTGAAAGAGGTTCCGGCCGACGCGGCGCGGGCGATGACGACGCTGGAATACAACTCGATCACTTGCATCCTGATCGCGCTCAATCGCGCGGAGCATCCTGATCTGTCGTGGATCTATCTCCCGCACGAGGAACAAGGGCCGGCAAATCGTGTGACCTACATGTCGAACTACGCGCCGTCGAATGCGCCGACGGGCAAGAGTTCGTTCTTGTGCGAGGTCACGCACGTCGGAGGAGCGGCGTATCCCGGACCGGAGTTGGAGAAGGAAGTCATCGCGGGCCTGGAGCGCGCGGGCTTGCTGAAGCGCGGCGAAGTGCTGTTCACGGACCGCGTGAGCACGCGGCATGCCTATGTTGTCTTCGATCATGCCTATCACGCTCGCCGCAATGCGGCGCTCGGATGGATGGAGAGCGTCGGCCTCATTCCCCTCGGCCGCTTCGGCCGCTTCGAATACGACAACTCCGATCAGTGCGTGATCAAGGCGCGCGAGCTGGCGAAGAAATTGCTCGCCGAGTCGAAGTCGGGCCGCGCGTAGCCGGAGTCGAGACTGACTCCGTTTCACTGTCAACCTGCGCGCATTGCGGTACGGAGCCAGCCTCGGTTCCGTTGCTTTCGCGCCCTTGCCGGCCTGCCGGCCTTCGAACGGAGCGCGAACGGTACGGAGCCAGCCTCGATTCCGTTGCTTTCGCGCCCTTGCCGGCCTGCCGGCCTTCGAACGGAGCGCGAAAGCGGCGGAGTCGAGGCTGGCTCCGTACCCTCGCGTGGACGACCTACACCAATAGGGCGGCGGCGATTCCGACCCCGGCTACAGCGTCAAAGTGAACCCTGACCGCTGGTTGGGTGTCTGACACCGGTTACGCGCGCTTCCAGCTTTGGATGTGTTCGCGCAGGAACGGCTCGAGTTCCTTCACGGACACCTTGTCCTGCTTCATCGAGTCGCGGTGGCGCACTGTGACGATGTCCTGGGACATCGTGTCGCCGTCGACGGTGATGCAGAAGGGCGTGCCGACTTCGTCTTGGCGGCGGTAGCGGCGGCC
Source organism: Planctomycetota bacterium (assembly GCA_031388685.1). Lineage (GTDB taxonomy): Bacteria > Planctomycetota > UBA1135 > UBA1135 > JADJQU01. The sequence goes on along the minus strand of JANMRV010000336.1, from coordinate 1,160 downwards.
GATCGCGGCTTTTTCGTCGTAGAACGTGGCGAAGTGCGCGCGGCGCAGTTGGCGTTCGATCTCGGCGGCTTTTTCGGGCATGCCTTCTTTCTTGACCAGCGGAAAAACGCCGACGGTGATCGGCGCGACCTGCGGGTGGAAGTGCAGCACGGTGCGCAACTCGCCTTCGACTTGTTGTTCCTCGAAGGCGTCGATCAACAGGGTGAGAGCGGCGCGGTTGACGCCGGCGGCGGGCTCGATCACGTAGGGGAAGTAGCGCTCCTTCGTATCGGGATCGAAGAAACGCAGGTCGACGCCCGAGGCTTCGGAGTGGCGCTTCAGGTCGAAGTCCGTGCGGCAGGCGACACCCTCGAGCTCGCCCCAGCCGAAGGGATAGAGGTACTCGATGTCGTTGGTGCCGGTGGAGTAGTGGGCGAGTTCGGCCTTGTCGTGTTCGCGCTGGCGCAACTTCGCCGGGTCGATGCCCAGGCCCAGGTACCAGTTGAAGCGCTCCTGCTTCCAGTGCGCGTACCAGCGATCGTTGTCCGCGGGCGGCACGAAGAACTCCATCTCGGCCTGTTCGAATTCGCGTGTGCGGAAGACGAAGTTGCCGGGCGTGATTTCGTTGCGGAACGACTTGCCAATCTGCGCGATGCCAAACGGCGGCTTGATGCGCGTCGAGTTCAGGACGTTCTGGAAGTTGAGGAAGATGCCCTGGGCCGTCTCCGGGCGCAGGTAGGCGACGGAAGAAGTCGACTCCGCGGCGCCGATGTTCGTCTTGAACATCAAATTGAATGCGCGCGGCTCGGTCAGTTCGCCGCCGCACTCGGTCGGCTTCTTCGAGGAGCGTTCGGGACAGCGCGCGTCGTCGAGTTTGTCGGCACGGAAGCGCGCCTTGCACTTCTTGCAGTCGACCATCGGATCGCTGAAGCCCGAGACGTGGCCCGAGGTCTCCCAGGTCTTGGGATTCTGGATGATCGCCGAGTCGAGGCCGACGATGTCGCTGCGCTCGACCACCATGGCGTTCCACCAGGCGTTCTTGACCTTGCGCAGGAGTTCCACGCCCAGCGGGCCGTAGTCGTAGGTGTTGCTCAGGCCGCCGTAGATTTCCGAGGCCGGGTAGACGAAACCCCGTCGCTTGCACAGGGAGACGATCTTGTCCATCGATGCCGTGTCGGTCG
>JANMRV010000332.1:0-3125 GCA_031388685.1 Planctomycetota bacterium | reverse complement strand
AGCGCGACTTTGTCGGCGCGGCCCGCGGCAAGATTGTGATCGAGGAAGTACTCGCACAGATTGAAGTGCGCGGGGAATTCGATCTCCCCGTAGTACTCGCACTTCGTCGTCATGGCTTCGCGAACGGAGCGAGGGCGGCCTTGAATTGGGCGGCTGCGCCGTAGCGCTGGCGTTTATCCGCGAACAATCCGCCCTGGATGGCAAGTTCGAATTCAAGATCCACCTCGACCTCAGGCGCGCGCTTTTTCATCGACGGAGCGTGCTTGTCGAGCTTGGCCTGGAAGATCTCCAGGAACGAGCGGCCGGGCCAGGGCAGCACGCCGGTCGCCAGTTCGAAGAGCACCGCCGCCACGTTGTAGACGTCGGAAGCGACGTCGGGCGACTCGCCGCCGAATTGCTCCACCGGCGCGTAGAACGGCGTGCCGATCAGGGCCGTGCGATCACCGAGGTGTTTTGCGTTCCAAAGCCCCGGCGTCACGCCGCCGTCGACCAGTTGGACTCCGATCGACTTGGATTTCCCTTCCGGCGCAACGATGTACAACGTCGCGGGCTTGAGGTCGCCATGCACGAGCTTCTTCGCGTGGATCGCTTCCAACGCCTCCAGCGCGCTGACCCCGATCTTCGCGACGAGTGCCTGCGGCGGCGTCTTGTGGCGCTTGTTCCATTCCCCGAGCGGTTCGCCGCGCGGCGCCTCGCTGATCATGACGATCGTGCCGGTCGCGGGTACGAGCACGTCTTGCACGCGTAGCACTCCAGGATGCTCGATCTTGCGCCAGGTCTCGAGCGCCTTCTTGTAGTCGCTGGCTTGCGCGGGCGATTCGAACAGCGCCGGCGGAAACGCGGTCAACTCGCATTCAGCATCCGCGGTCTCGTCGTGAACGCTGAAGGTCGCGGAGAGCCCGCTGGAGCGTGCGGGTTTCAGGATCCGGTAGCGTCCGAGCACGAGTTTGCCCGGGGCGAGATCGAAGAGCGAAAACGCTGCAGTGGCCATGGTCGATTCGAGCAAGTCGCCAACAAAGATTCGCCTGCGGCTCGCTGCGCCCATGGTAGCGCCGCGGACGTTCAGTAGCTCTTCTGGCTTTGAACGTACTCGGTCCAGCCGCGCGTCTCGCGCAGTTCGCTGAGCGCCTGCGCAAACGACTCCAGCTCCTCGGCACGCGTATAGAAGTGCGGACTGACGCGAATGCCGGCTTCGGGACGGTGATCGACGAGAATTCCGCGCTGCTCGAGCGCCGCAACGAAAGCCGCGCCGTTTTCCTGCGGCCGCAGGCCCACGGTCAAGGTGCCGCCGCGATCCTCGGGATTGGCGGGGCTCGGCACGTCGAAACCGCACGCGAGGAGATCCTCGCGCAGCGCCTGCGTGCGCGCGATCGACCAGGCGCGGATCTTGTCCACTCCCACCTGCAGAATGATCTCGTATCCGGCAGTGGCAGCGAACAGCGCGGGCACGGCGGGTGAACCATTCAACAGCCGCGCCGCGCCGCTGGCGTAGCGCTGGGGCCCAGGTTCGAACGCGAACGGCGCGGCGTGCGCGGCCCAGCCCGTGATGCGCGGTTCCAGATTGCGCGCCAGCTCGGGACGCACGTAGAGGTAACCAGCGCCGGGGCCGCCGCACAGCCATTTGACCGAACCGCCGCAGACCATGTCGACGTCGAGTTCGTCCACGTCGACGGGCACGGTGCCGAGCGCCTGATACGTGTCGAGCAGCACGAGCGCGCCGACTTCCTTGGCGCGCTTGCAGATCGCTTTCGCGTCGTGCTTGAACGAGTTCCGGAAGCACACATGACTGATCGGCACGACCAGCGTGCGCTCGTCGATCGCGGCCAGCATTTCTTCGAGCGGCACACCCAGCCTTCCGCGCGCCGGCAGACAGACGATTTCCGCACCAAAACGCCGACAACCCTCCCACACGTACATGTTCGTTGGAAAATTCTGGTCGTCGTACACGACGCGATTGCGCTTGCCGCTGAAATCGAAGCATGATGCGATCAGGCTCTCGATCACCGAGACGTTCTGGTGCATCACGACCGAACCCTTCGGCGCCCTCATGATGCGCGCCACGAGATTGCCGACCTCGATCGGCGCGTCCCACCAGCCTTCGGACCAGGCGCGCACGCCGCGTGTCGCCCATTGATCGGCGTAGGCACGCAACTTGTCGTAAACGCCGATAGGCATCGCGCCCAGGCTGTGGGTCACGAGGTAATTGGTCGACTGCAGGATCGGGAACGACTTGCGCCACGGCTCGGGATCGTGGGTCGGCTGAGCAGGCGGTCGAGGAGTAGAATCCATGGAAAACGCTCTCAAATCAGGCCGGTTTGGCGCTCTGAGGCTTGTCGAGTCCGGTCAGTTGGTCGTCGGGAATCACGAGTCGCGCGACAGGCTCGCCGGCTTGGATGTGGCGCTCGATGATCTCATCGACATCGGCAGGCGTCACGCCGCCATACCAGACCGCCTCGGGGTAAACGACCACGCAGACGCCGTGGGCGCACTGGTCGAGGCAGCCGGCCTTGTTCGGGCGCACGATGCGCTTGAAACCGGCTTTGACCAGCTTCTCCTTGAAGGCTTCGAGCACTTTGGCCGAGCCGCGCGAGCTGCACGAACCGCGCGGGTCATCGGCCGAGCGCTCGTTGGTGCATACGAAAACGTGTCGTTGGAACTTGGCCATGTCGTGGACCTTGATCAGCAGGATCTCTTGAAAAGTTCTTTCGCGAGAATCAGCTTTTGCACTTCGCTGGAACCTTCGTAGATGCGCAGGGCACGCACGTCGCGGTAGAGCGCTTCGACGACGCTGCCGTGCTTCACGCCCAGGCCGCCGAAGTGTTGCACGGCGCGGTCGCAGACCCAGCCGGCATTCTCCGTGGCGAACAATTTGGCGCGCGCCACTTCGAGCGTGGCATCCAGGCCCGCATCGACGGCGTTCGCGGCCTCGTCGACGAGCAACTCGGCTGCGCGCAGGCGCGTGTCCATCTCGGCGATGTCGAATCCGAGCGCTTGAAACGCAGCGAGCGGCTTGCCGAATTGCTGTCGCGAAAGGAGATGGCGCCGCGATTCGTCGAAGGCCCGCCGGCCGAATCCATTGGCGGCCGCGGCCACCGAGGTGCGCAGGCGCGCGAGCACGGCGAGCG
>JANMRV010000266.1:0-2013 GCA_031388685.1 Planctomycetota bacterium | reverse complement strand
CGACGCAGTCTGCTCCTCGCTCGGACAGGAGATCGCATAACCGTTGTTCTGGCACAGGAACACGACCGGAGCTTTCCAGACCGCCGCGAAGTTCATGCCGGAGTGGAAACCAAGACTCGAAGTGCCGCCGTCGCCGAAGCTGGTCAGGCAGACGTTCTTTTCGCCGCGCAATTTCATCGCGTAGGCAGTGCCGACCGCCTGTGGAATGTGCGTGCCGATCGGCGAGCTGATCGAGACGAAGTGGATCGGTTTCACGAACGAGAAGTGCACCGGCATCTGGCGGCCGCGCGCGCTGTCGCGGTCGTTGCCGAACATGTTGTGCATCATGTCCACGGGCTTGACGCCGTGGTACAGAGCCATTCCGAAGTCGCGATAGCTCGGGAAGATCCAGTCGGTCTTTTCCAGGGCGCTCGCTGCGCCGACCTGACAGGCCTCGACACCCTTGTTCGGGATCGAGAAGCCGATTCTCCCAGAACGCTGCAGTTTCATGCAGATGTCGTCGAAGGCGCGCACGCTTTGCATCGTGCGGTAGCAGTGGATCAACTGCTCGTTCGACAAGTCGACGGTGAAGCCGTTGACGCTGCCGTCCTGGGCAATGACTTGGAGGGGCTCGGCGATCGTCATGGCTTCATCGAGGTGGCTTGAACGGAGCGGTTGGCGAGTGCGCGCACGGCTTCGCGGCGCTCTCGAATCAGACGGGCGGCGAAAAATTCGCCGGCCTTGTAGCTCGAGCGCACCAGCGGGCCCGAGGCGACGTACTTGAAGCCGAGCGACTCTCCCAACTTCTGGATCTCGAAAAAACGCTCCGGGGTCACGTACTCGAGCACGGGTGCGTGTTGGGGCGAAGGCCGCAAGTATTGTCCGACGGTCAAAAAGTCGACGTCGGCGGCGCGCAGGTCGCGCAGCGACACTTCGATCTCCTCAGGAGTCTCGCCCAGGCCGACCATCAGCGACGACTTGGTGAACACATCCGGATCCAGCCGCTTCGCCCCGCGCAAGGTTTCCAGCGAGCGCTCGAACGAACAACGCGGATCGCGGATGCGTCGCTGCAGGCGCGAGACGACTTCGACGTTGTGCGCGAACACGTCGGGCCGCGCTTCCATCAACGTCTCCAGGTCGCTGCCCTGATAGTCCGGCGTCAAAGTCTCGATCGCAGTCTTCGGCGAGCGCGCGCGCACTTCGCGAATGCAGGCGGCGTAGTGCGCGGACCCGCCGTCGGCGAGATCGTCGCGGTCGACAGAAGTGATCACCACGTAGGCGAGTCCGAGTTCGGCGATCGCGCGGCCGACATGTTCGGGTTCGGCCGGATCGGGAGGCGCGGCTTGCTTGACGGTCTTCACCGCGCAAAAACGGCAGGCGCGCGTGCACTCGTCGCCAAGCACCATCAACGTCATTGTGGCGTGCTCGCCCTTCCAGCACTCGCCGATGTTCGGACAGCGCGCTTCTTCGCAGACGGTGTGCAGTCCAAGGTCGCGCACCAGACCCTTGAGCCGGCCATGGGCCTCCCCCCCGGGCAGGGGCACCTTCAGCCAGGCGGGCTTGCGCAGGGGCTCCGCGCTGGAGCGGGGAGCACGAATCTCCGATTCCGCGGGAGCGGCCGGGCGACGCCATGCGGCGTCAGAGTGCCCTGAACCGGCGGGCAAGGGCCCGCCAAGGCGTGCGGGGTGCGGGTTCGAGGGGATTTCCATCGGGCTGGAGGGACCGCCCAGGATAACAAACGCCGCCTGAGATGGCGCCGCGGCGGAGGGGCCACAAACTCGCCGCTATCGGGCTCCAGCCTGGGCGGTCGCGCGGTCGATTCAGGCTTCCAACGTTGGGCCAAGACAGGATGCGCGACACAAGTCCCCCGGGAAACGACACGAACACGGAATCCAATGGCGATCCCTCCAAGGGGAGCGCCGGCGTGACAGCTGATTCGTCGACAGTCCACAAGCAGGTCGGCACCCCCGCCGCGCCCAAGCCCTACTGCCTGTTGGGCGAAGCGCCGACGCCACCGACTTCGAGCGGAGTTTC
>JANMRV010000264.1:0-7526 GCA_031388685.1 Planctomycetota bacterium | reverse complement strand
CCGGCGGCGTGGCCGTGATCAAGGTCGGCGGTTCGACCGAAGCCGAGATGAAAAACAAAAAGCAGCTGGTCGAGGACGCGCTCAACGCGACGCGCTCGGCGATCCAGGAAGGCATTGTTCCCGGCGGCGGCGTGGCGCTCTTGCGCGCGGCGGAGTCGCTCTCGCAACTCAAGGTCAAGGGCGACGAGCGTTTCGGCGTCATGATCGTCGAGAAGGCGCTGGAAGCTCCGCTGGCGCAAATCGCCGACAACGCTGGCGAAGACGGCGCTGTGGTGGTCGAGATGGTGCGCGAGAAGGGCGGTTCGGTGGGCTTCAACGCGCTGACGCTCGAGTACGTCGACATGTTCAAGTCCGGCATCATCGATCCGGCCAAGGTCGTGCGCACGGCGCTGGTCAATGCGGCGTCGATCGCGGGACTCCTGCTCACGACCGACTCGATGGTCACCGAGCTCAAGGACGACAAGTCCAAGATCGAAGGCAGCACCGTCTGAGTCAGCCGATGCCGCCGCACCTGCCTGGCGATCCCTGAAGATCGAAGGGCGGCTTCCGTGCCCATGCGGGAGCGGAAGCCGCCCTTGCAGTTGCTGCGAGCATCGATGCACTCCTCGTCATGAAACAGCGATGAGCGACAAGCGCGATTACTACGACGTCCTCGGCGTGCAACGCGGGGCGGTCGAGGACGAGATCAAGAAAGCCTTCCGCAAGAAGGCCATGGAGCACCACCCCGATCGCAACAACGGGGACAAGGCTGCCGAACTCAAATTCAAGGAATGCGCCGAGGCCTACGGCGTGCTCGGCGACGAAGAAAAGCGGCGCACCTACGACCAGTTCGGGCACGCGGCCTTCGAACGCGGCGGCGGACCGCAGGGCGCCGGCGGCCAGCACTTCGACAACGTCGAGGATATTTTCCGCGCTTTTGGAGACATCTTCGGAGGCGGAGCCGGCAGCGGCGGCACGTTCGGCGAGATGTTCGGCGGCCGGCGCGAGCGTCCCGGCGAACGCTCAGGCCGCTCGCTCAAACTGGTGCTCGACCTCACGCTCGAGGATGTCGATCAAGGCGTCGAGCGCACGGTCTCGCTGAAGCGACAGGAGCACTGCGCCACCTGCGCCGGCAGCGGAGCGAAAAAAGGCACTTCGCGCACGACCTGCGCGGGCTGCGGCGGCCGCGGCCAGATCCATCGCAGCCAGGGTTTCTTCACCATGGCGACGCCTTGCCCGCGCTGCAACGGGCAGGGCACGACGCTCAAGGATCCGTGCGCGAAGTGTCGCGGCGCGGGCAAGGAAACACAGCAGCGCGAGATCACGATCAAGGTGCCCGCCGGCATCGAGGAAGGCGTGCAGTTGCGCGTCAGCGGCGAAGGTGACGCAGGTGATCCCGGCGCGCCGCGCGGTGATCTCTACTGCGTCGTGCGCGAAGTCGAGCACAAGATCTTCCAGCGCAGCGGCGCCGATGTGATCACGGAAATCCCCGTCTCGTTCTCGCAGATGGCGCTCGGCGACGAAGTCGAGGTTCCGACGTTGCGCGGCCGCGGCAAGATGACGATCCCCGCCAGCACGCCGTCGGGCAAGGTCTTCCGCTTGCGCGGCCAGGGCCTGCCGACGATGGACGGCGGCGGCCGCGGTGACCAACTGGTGCGAGTCTTCATCGAGGTGCCCAAGAAGCTCTCCGAGCGTCAGAAAGAGATCTTGCGCGAGTTCGACGACATCGAGCAGAAGAGCGCCGGCGAGCGCTCGTTCTTCGATCGGATCGTGAGCTACTTCAACAAATGAGCTTCTTCCATCGAAACATGAAAAAGAACGAAGAGCGCTCCGGCGATATCGAGAAGGAACCCGCGGCGACGGACGCGCAGGATCAAGCCGGCGGCGAAGCGTCGGACGCGCTCGCGGACCTCACCCGCGAACGCGACGATTTCGTCGCGCGCTGGCAGCGCGCCCAGGCCGATTTCCAGAATCTGCGCCGTCGCACGCAGTCGGACATCGACTCGGCCGTGCGCCGCTCGCAGCAGAATCTGCTGGAAGGCATCTTGCTCTCGGTCGATCAACTCGAACTGGCGCTGGCTGCGTCGCGCAGCGGCGCCGAGGCCGAGCAACTCGCGCGCGGCGTCGAAATGACACGCGCGGAGTTGCTGCGCACGCTAGCAGGGGCCGGCGTGACGCCGATGGCGAAGCTGAAGTCGGGCGACCGCTTCGACCCCACGTTGCATCAGGCCGTCGCCAGCCTGCCCGCGGAAGGCAGCGCGCCGGGCACGATCATCGAAGTCGTTCGCAGCGGCTATTCCTGGGGCGAAGTCGTGTTGCGTCCCGCGCAGGTCATCGTGGCCGCCGCGGCCCGCGCGCCGGAGACTTCCGCGACCAGCGAGGACAACTGATGCCGACTTACGACTACGTCTGCCTGGCCTGCAAGCATCGCCTGGAGATCTTCCAATCGATGACCGAGTCGCCCAAGAAAAAGTGCCCCAAGTGCGGCAAGTCGAAGCTTCAGCGCCAGATCGGCACGGGCGCCGCGATCTTGTTCAAGGGTTCTGGTTTCTACCAGACCGACTACCGCTCGAGCTCCTACACCGAAGGCGCGAAGAAGGAGTCGGCGGCTTCTGAATCGAAGCCTAAGGACGCCGCGGGCAGCGCCGACGCGAGCAAGGCGACGCCTACTCCCAAGCCTGCCGAGTCGAAGCCTGCGCCCAGTCCTGAAAAACCGTCCAAGAGCCTGCGCAAGAAATCCGGCTAGCGCGCGTCGAGGAAGATTTCCTCGACCAGTTCGCCGATCGTGTCGCTATTGTTGTGCCCGATGATTCGCGTGGCCTTGGCGCGCGCCTCGGGCATCGAGTTGGACATCGCGACGGGCAGGCCCGCGCGCACGAACATGTCGATGTCGTTGGAAGCGTCGCCGATGGCGACCACACGCTCACGCGGAACGCCGTAGCGCTCTTCGAGCACGCGCAAAGCTTCGCCCTTGCCGCAACAGGGTGGATGCAGGTCGACGACCAGCAACTCGCTCTCGCGGTGGTGCGCAAGCAGGTTGAGCGGAAAGTGCGTCAGGTAGATCGGCTGGTCGATGGCCCGGTTGACGTCGGCGGCAAACTCGTCCGAGCTTGCCTGCAGGCTCGAGAAGAGCGTCACGCGAATCGCGCGATGCCGGCGCAGTGCCTGCGGCTCGCTGAACTCGAGACCGGTCATGTCGTACAGGGCCAAACGCTCGACTTCGTTGCGCGGCGCGAGCGCGTATTTCTTGCCCGCGCACATCACCACGCTGAGCAAGCCGTGCTGCGCGCCGTAGTCGAGCACGCGGCCGAGCGTGCGCTCGGAAAGCACGCGTTCCTCGAGGAATTTGCGTGTTTTCGAGCACCACAGTGCCGCTCCGTTGAACACGACCGCGGGCATGTCGATCTCGAGCGCGCGCAGTACCGGGTCGGTGGCAAGTTCGCTGCGCCCGGTCGCCACCATTACGCGCACGCCTGACGCGGAAGCGGCGCGCAAGGCCCTCAGCGTCCGAGGATGGATCGTGTCGTCGTCAGCGACGAGCGTGCCGTCAAGGTCGAGCAGGAGCGCGTCAAAGTTGCGAGCCATGGGATGCCGCGCGAACGCGGGCCGAAGATTCTAGCGTGCCGCGTTCGGCTGCGAGGCTCGAATGCGAACTCGCCGTCCGCCGCGGGTTGAGCGCGACGGATGGCGAGTACTGACGAATCAGGCTCAGGGCAGCTGCAGCTCGACCTTCGCGATCTCGCGCGCGACCACGAGCACTTCGCGAGGTTCGCCCTGAAGATTCTGCTGCGAATCGCCCCCGTCGAAGCCTCCGAGCGCTTCGGCGTACAACTTCCAACGGCCCGCGCGCAAGGCTTTCAGGGTCAGCGTCCCGCCCTGCGCGAATTCGGTCTTCGGCTCGATCTCCTTGCCTGGAGGAGTCGGATCGATGTACTCCGCGTGCACCATGCATGGCCCGGCGGGTTTGCCCGCGATCGGCGCGACTTTCACTTGGATCTGTCCGGCGGCCACGACGACGATATCGACGCCTGATTTCGTCTGACCGAGAGCCACGCTGACCGGCGCGGACTTGGTGCGCTCGCAGTCCTTGGCGTCGACCTGCACCTCGAGGTCCGTATCGTTTTCGACGCCGCGCAGCGAGTAACGTCCGTCCGCATCCGTGCGGGCCTTGGACTGATCGAGTCCTGCCGAGGAATCGAAGATCATGCCCTCGCCGATCGGGCCGCCGATGACGCTCACGATGCGGCGCTCCTCATTGCCGCCCGCGCGCTTGCGCTCGGCCCAAACCTTGGCGCCGGCAACAGATTTGTTCTCGCCATCGACGACGCGGCCTTCGAGGATCGTGATCGGGAGATCGATGTCGTACTCCAGGCCGCTGTCATTGATTTCAATCGGATAGCGCGTGGCCATCGCGCGTGTGGCGTGGCGCACGCTGAGCTCGTAGCTGCCCGCCTCGATGCGTTCGAAACGGTAGCGGCCGTCGCCGTCGCTCTTGGACTTCGCACCGCCGCCGCCGAAGGGCATGTCCTCCATGCCTTCGAAGGGCGACTCGGCGCCGCGTTTCGTCAAGGACAGCTTGGCGCCCGCAAGCACCGCACCGCCTTCGCGGACGTGGCCCCTCAACTCTGCGAGCACGGGCTCGTGCAGCACGAGTGTGGCCGTGCCTCCGCGCACGATTTCGACCTCGCTCCAGCTCTGATCCGCGTCGTTCGTTCCGCCGAGGGCAAAGACCATCCCGCCCTCCGTGTCGCCGCCCGAATCCTTTGCGGGCCGGAAGCGATGCAAGCCGGGCGCGAGGTTTGCGATCGTGACCTTGCCCGTTGAGTCCGTGGCCGCCCCCTTGCCGCCGCCGAACGGATCTCCAAACGGATTGTCGTTCGCGTCCGGTGCACGGTGATCGATGCGCGCGCCTGAAACCGGAACGCCCTGCGCGGAGAGCAGCGTGATCTCGACCGAGCCGCCCTGGTCGAGCGCTACGTTTTGCTCCACGTCGCTGTCGGCGGGCATCTCGAACGGCTCGCTGGTGAAGGGCGCGTAACCCTCGCAGGTCACCGTAAGCTTGCCCTTGCGACCCGGAACGCTGTTGAGCCGCGCAAGGCCCTGCGCATCGGTGCGCGCGCTCTTCGATTGCCCATCATCGAAGCTGACCTCGTCGCTGTTGTCGTCGCTGCTGATCGAACGGCTCACTCGTATGGTGCGCCCAGGAACGGAGTCCGCGCTGACGGCACGCAGTTCCACTTTCGCCTTCTCGATGCCGCCGCGCGTGCGGCTGTCCACAACCCGCACATTGACGGTGGTTGCGCGCTCGAGCTCGAGCACGCCGAGGTCGGTCTGTGCCCCGCGGCTGAGCACGATGTCGGCTATTTTCAGGTTGCGATATCCAGTTCCAGAAATCTCGAGCGTCGCGCGATCGTTCGCGTCGCGCGGCCGCAGGTCGTCGACTTGCACGAGTCCGTTCTCGTAATGGCGCGGCTTCTCCTGGCCAGGATCGAAAAAGGACATTGCCGCGCGTGTGTGGGCGTAGACTTTGAGTTCCTCGATCGGGGCCTTGGTGGCCTTGTCGATGACCTGGAAGCTCAGCACCGAGGCGGGTTGCCACGCGATCAACACACCGCGATCGCCGCTCTTCGCTTCAACGCGCTCCGAGGCGCTGCGCGGCCAGAAGACGTCCTTTCCGGATTTCACGCGCGCCTGCAATTGGTAGCTGCCCTGGCGCAGCCCCTTGACGGCGAAAGAACCATCAGGAGCGAGCTTCGCGCGACGGCGGTTTTCGCCCATCGAGACCTCCTCGGTCCCGATGATGATCATCTCCGAGGGGGCGGCCGCCGGCATGGCCGCCACCGACGCATCGGCTACGGACGCGGGAGGCACGCCACTGACCCGCCCGGCAATTTCAAAGCCGTCGTCGAGCACGAAGCTAAGGCCGCTGACTCGTTCGCCGGGCCGCTTGGTCGAGCCGCTCTCGGTCTTGTCGGGGTGTTCCTCGCTCGCGATGCTCAGGCGCCAGGGGCCGCTGGCGATTTGATCTATGCGGAACGATCCGTCGGCCGCGCTGGTCGCAAGCGGCGGCGGTCCGCCGTTGCTCTCGTCGCCGACGCCGAAAACCATCATGCCGTCAGGATTGGAGCGCGAGATGCGCGCGCCGCCGACCGCGGCGCCCTTGGAATCGACCACGCGGCCTTCGAGGATCACGCCGGTCTCGAGCGCGAGATCGCCGAGGTCGTGGCGCTCGACCGCGGGGATCCCGATGCCTGACTTGTTCATCGGCACGAAGCCCGCAGCGCGCACACTCAGTCGCACGCTGCCGGGCTTGAGGCCGCCGATCTCGAAGTGGCCGGCGGCGTCGCTCTTGGAGCGGAACTGATCCTTGTTCTTGGCGGCGCTCAGTGCACCGCCCATGTCTTCGAAATCGGGCAGGTCGAAATCCCCAGGCGTCGCGCGAACTTCCGCGCCGACGACGGCCACCCCTGCGCTGTCGACGATTCGGCCGACAAGCGTCGCCGTCGTCGCGCTCTTTGCGCCCGCGACCGGCGCCACCGGGGGAGCGCTGATACTCGTGCGCCCCGCATGAGCAAGTTCATCCGCGGCCTTGGCTTCCGGCGTCAGCACCGGGCTGTCGGCCGGCTTGCCTGGGCTTTGCGACTCAGAGAGTGCCGGCGGCGCGGCCTCGACGGCGAGGGTGGCGTCGGATCGGCCGAGAACGAAGTACAGAGTTCCGCCCAGCGCGAGCAGCGCGAGAAGCAGGACAAGGGCTAGGTTGGGACGCATCGGATCAGATTCCTGGTTTTGGACTCGTGCTCGGAGCAGAGGTTACAGCGCTCGCCGGTCCGATAGCGCTCGGTCCCGGATTGCGCTCGACAGAGGCTCGCGGGTGGGCGCGGCTCGGCAATCCCTACGGGGCCTCTCCCGCCTGCGTTGGCGTACTCTGAAGGAATTCGTAGAACGTACACGGCTCGAACTTGCGCGGCACAGGGTTCACTTGCGCAGCCGCGTCGGTCCATGTTCTGATCGCCAGGGCAGCGGCAGCTGGTTTTCGCACACATGCCGCGCGTCGAGTCGTCGTCAGTGGCTCTCCTGCGGGAGAACCAACCGGAGAGAACCATGATCCGTACCGCCTCCGCTCCGCAAGGGCTGCTCCCCCGCCACGGTCTGCGTTGGATCGCCTGCTGGCTCCTGGCGGCAGTCGCCGCGGCCGGCCTGGTCGGCCCGGCGCACGCCCAGGCACCCAAGGCTTTTGAAACCTTCGAGGATGCCGTCGACCTCGGCTTCAGGATCAAGGTGCCGAAGGACTGGAACTTCATTCCGCCTCAGCCCGGCGAGCGCAACCTGATCGGCAAGTACGACCCCAAGGGCGACAAGGGCATCGACATCAAGGGACGCTATTGGACCTACCATGTCTGGCTGGTCAAGTTCGATCGTCGCAAGAAACCCGGCGACGCCTCGGCCAAGGACGGCGAACTCCGCATCGAGCTTCCCGGCTACAAGGACGCCCAAGCGTTCATTCGCGGCAATGAGATCGAAGTCACGGGCAACTGGAAGAAGAACGA
>JANMRV010000197.1:0-6770 GCA_031388685.1 Planctomycetota bacterium | reverse complement strand
CTACCTCGATCCCGAGTGCATCCTCGAGACCGGCCCGCTCGAAAAACTCTCGAAGGATGGGCAACTTGCGCTGTTCGTGCACAACGGCTTCTGGTTCTCGATGGACACGTACAAGGAAGCGCTGACCCTGAACGAGCTGTGGTCGAAACCCAATCCGCCGTGGAAGGTGTGGGCGTGAGTCCCTGGAAGGGCCGCAATGTCTTCGTCACGGGCGCGAGCGGATTGCTCGGCTCGCACATGACGGAAGAACTCGTGCGCCGCGGCGCGAACGTGACCGTGCTGCTGCGCGACTGGGTGCCGGCTTCGCGGTTGGTTTCCGAGGGCCTGCTGGCCAAGGTCAATGCCGTGCGCGGCGAACTCGAAGACCTGGAACTTCTCGTGCGTTCGATCAACGAGTACGAGATCGAGTGTGTCCTGCACCTGGGCGCGCAGACGATCGTCGGCACCGCCTCGCGCTCGCCGCTCTCGACTTTCGAAGCCAATATCCGCGGCACGTGGAATCTGCTCGAGGCCGTGCGCGAGAATTCTCGCCTCGTGAAACGCGTCGTGATCGCGTCGAGCGACAAGGCCTACGGCGAGCACGAGACACTTCCGTACACCGAGGACGCGCCGCTGCAGGGCCGCTATCCGTACGATGTGTCGAAGTCGTGCACGGATCTGATCGCGCTCTCGTACTTCCACACCTACAAGACGCCGGTCGCGATCACGCGCTGCGGCAATCTCTATGGCGGTGGCGACTTGAACTACAACCGCCTGATCCCGGGCACGATCCGTTCGCTGCTTTCCGGCCAGCGGCCGATCGTGCGCAGCGACGGCTCCTTCGTGCGCGACTACTTCTACGTGCGCGACGCGGTCGGCGCCTACCTGGACCTGGCGCAGGAGCTGGGGGAAGAGCGCTTCCACGGACAGGCGTTCAACTTTGGAACCGAGACGCCGCTTTCCGTGCTGGAGCTCGTGGAGCTGATCGGCCGCGCTGTCGGCCGCAGCGACTTGACGCCCGTGATCCAGAACCAGGCGACTCACGAGATCCCCAATCAATACCTGGACTGCTCCAAGGCGCGCGGCTGGATGGGCTGGGCGCCGCGCTGGACGCTCGAGCAGGGCCTGGCGGAGACGCTGGCCTGGTATCGCGGCGCCCTGCGATAGGCGCGGGTGCCGCCCCCCCCGCTCGGCGGGGTGTCGGGTAGTCTTGGAGAGGCCTTGTCCCTCAACTAGAGAGCCCGTCGATTGTCAGCCACGAAGTTATTTCTCACCTGCGCCGTCGCGGCGTTGGGCGTCCGGTCCGGCCTCTCCCAGGGCGTCGATCTCGCCCAGGGTCCCTTTGCCGCCAGGGCCGTGACCCGCGCGGCGCAGCAGTCGTCCGGCTACCTCGCGACCCTCTACACCAACGGGAACTTCGTCACCGGCATCGGCAACGGCTTCGGCGGAGCCGACACCAGCGAGCTCGAGGTCATCTCCGTCGGGCCGCCCCTGATCATGCTCGCGGCCTACGGCCTGAGCTGGCAGGAGTCGGTGCCCAATCATCTCGCCGACGACTTTGCGGTGCCGCAGGGAAGGTTCTGGTCGCTGAGCACGCTCAAGTGGTACGGCTACCAGAACGATGCGCCGGCGAACCCGACGAGTTCCATCACGGACGTTCGTGTGCAGCTTTGGTATCAACGTCCGGATCAACCTGGAGCCGTGGTCCTTTACGGCGACACGTCGACCAATCGATTGGTGAGTTCGAGTTTCACGAACTGCTACCGCGTGCGGAGTACGGCACTGACCAGCAACCAGCGCGCCATTTACGAGCTGCAGATCGATCTCACGTGGCTTCCAACGCTGAGCACGGGCACGTACTGGTTCGACGTGACCAGTGTCGGCAACGCAGCACTTCTGGGGCCGTGGGCAAATCCGACCGTGCCGTGGCTCGCGACGGACAATTCGGCTCAATTTCTGGGCTTGACGAGTGTGTGGGCGCCGACCTCAGCCGGACGCAGCGGCTCGCCCTGCGATTTTCCGTTCCAACTGGAGGGTAGCGAGACCGGGTCACCGGGCGTGTACTGCACGGCGAAGACCAACTCCCTGTCTTGCGTTCCGGGAATTGTTTCCACGGGGCTCGCGAGCGCGACAAGCGGATCCGGATATCTGGTCCGCTCGATCAGCAATCTGAACAACAAGCCGGGTCTGCTGTTGTACGGCACCTCCGGTCAAGCCTCCACTCCGTTCCTTGGCGGAGTGATCTGCCTCAGCGCGCCGATCAAACGCAGCGTGCCGCTGAACTCCGGCGGGAATCCGGCGCCCCCGCTCGATTGTTCAGGCGTCTATTCGATCGACATGAACGCCTTCGCAGTCGGCGCCTTGGGCGGCAATCCCTCGCCGTTGCTCTCCGTCGTGGGCACGACGGTCGATTGTCAATTCTGGGGACGCGATCAGGGTTTCGCGCAGCCGAACAACGTCTCTCTATCGGATGCTCTGGAGTATCTGGTCGGACCGTGAGCCGAAGAACAGCGTGCGGCCGGAGGAATGCGGGGCCGCCTGCAGCCATGCGCGGTTAGAATCCGATAGACGCCATTACGCATTCAGACCCGTTTTCGCAACGCTGCTCCGGCACGCTTTCGCATCGGCAATCATTCGTTTCGAACCCGTCCCTTCAGGGAGCAGACCCGTCCATCCGTCCGCGCCTCGCCATGCGTATTTTCCTCGCCGACCTCGGCCACAACCTGCTCACGAAGAGCTCGGATGTCTATCCGCTGGGCATCGCCAATCTGGCGACGTACGCCCAACGCTATCTGACAGAGACGCCGGTCGAGCTGACGCTGTTCCGCGAGCCCCAGGACCTCAAGCAGGCCCTCGACAGCGCGCCGCCGGACGTGCTCGGACTCTCGAACTATGCCTGGAACGAAGAGCTCTCGCAGCACTTCGCGCGCTACGCGAAAGCGCGCAGCCCGGGAACGCTGACGGTGATGGGGGGGCCGAACTTTCCCCTGGTTCGTTCCGTCAAGGAAACTTTTCTGCGCTCGATGCCCTCCGTCGACGTCTTCGTCGACGGGCCGACCTACGAAGGCGAGCGCGCGTTCCTCGAACTGCTGCGCCGCTTCCACGCCGAGAAGCACTCGATCGAAGGCGCGCTGTGTGCGCCGATCGCGGGCAATCACTGGATCGATCGGCGCAGCGACGAATTCGTCTTGGGTGGCGAAGTCCAGCGCATCCAGGACCTCGACGAAATTCCTTCGCCCTACCTCTGCGGCCTGCTCGATCCCTACTTCAAGACTGGCTACTACCCGATGATGCAGATCGCGCGCGGGTGCCCGTTCACCTGTTCGTTCTGCAACTCGGGCGTCAAGTCGAACAGCCGCGTGTTCGCGCATTCGATCGAGAACGTCAAGCGCGACTTGCTGTACATCGCCGAGCGCATCAAGCCGGAGATCACGCTGTGTTTCGCCGACGACAACTTCGGCATGTACGAGCGCGACGTCGAAATCGCCGACTACATCGGCTGGCTGCAAGGCAAGTTCAACTGGCCGCGCTACATCCGCACGACCACCGGCAAGAACAAGGGCGAGCGCATCATCCAGGTGCTGCGCAAGACGAACGGCGCGCTGCCGATGACCGTCGCGGTGCAGTCGATGAACCCGGTCGTGCTCAAGAACATCAAACGCGACAACATCAAGTTGTCGACGTACATGGAGATCCAGAAGGAACTCGACGCGCTCGGCATGCAGAGCTACGGCGAGCTGATCCTGTGCCTGCCGGGCGAGACGAAACAGAGCTTCATGAAGGCTGTCGAGGACCTGCTCGACGCCGGCGCCAAGCGCATCAGCGCGCACCAGTTGATGCTGCTGCACGGCGCGGAGCTTTCCGATCCCGATCAGCGCGAGAAATTCCGCTTCGACACGCGCTTTCGCGTCGTCGCGCGCAACGTCGCCGACTACACCGGCGAACCGATCGTCGAGGTCGAGGAAATGGTCGTGGCCACGCCCGACTTCAGTTACGCCGACTATCTCGAGACGCGCGTCTTCCACCTGCTGCTCACGATCTTCCACTACGAGGGCAACTTCGAGGAACCCTTTGCCTACGCAAGATCGTGCGGACTGAAGCCGTTCCATGTCGCGACGCACATGGCCGCGCACTGGCGCGAAGCTCCCGACGCTCTGCGCGAGACGATCGAAGAGTTCCTCGTCGCCAGCGAATCCGAGTTGTTCCTGACCCGCCAGGCCTGCCTCGATTGGGCGAAGGCGCACTACGCGGAACTGGTCGAAGGGACGCTCGGCGGGAATCTGTTGTCGCGCTACTCGATGCTCGGCCGCTTCTTCGTCACCGACGCGGCGCTGGACTTCCTCGAAAAGTCCGTGGCCGACGCGCTCGTGGCGCACGGTCGAGAATTCGACCCTAGGCTCCTGGCGACCTTGATGGGCTACATGCGCGCCGTCGCCCTGCGCGTGCCTTTCTCACAGACCACCGCACAGTCGGTTTCCTTCGAGAGCGCCTACGACATCGAGGGCTGGGCCAATGACGGCTACCTGCGGCCGCTGGCCGATCACCGCTACGACGCGACGCGCCATTTCGTCGCCCGCACGGAGCCCGCGCGCCGTGCGCTGATCCTGAGCAAGATCGAAACCTTCGGTGAACACGCCGCGGGCCTGGGCAAGTTCACGCGCACGATGTTTGCCCGCGACTTGCGCCGCACGCTCGAACCCCTGGCGGCCCAGTTTCGTGCGCCGAGCACGCCGGGTCGCTAGGCTCGTCCTGCATGGGCGTTCCCGGCGATCCCGAGCTGTCTTTGATCGTGCCCTGCTACAACGAGCAGGCCGCGATCCCGTACACGATTCCACAGCTCGTCCAGGCCTTCGAAAAGGCCGGGCATCGGCTCGAGCTGATCGGCTGCGACAACGGCTCCAGCGACAACACCGGCGAGATCCTGCGCGGATTCGCCGCCGCGGGAATGCCCGTGGTCTATCACCGCGTCGAACCCAACGAGGGCTACGGCAACGGCATCCTGAAGTCCATCCCGGTCTGCCGCGCGCCCTGGATCGGGATCATCCCGGCCGACGGGCAGGTCGATGCCGAGGACGTCGCGCGCCTTTTCGAAGCCGTGAAGTTCACACAGCCGCGCTGTCTGGGCAAGGTCCGGCGGCGCTTCCGCATGGACGGGCCGCTGCGCAAGGTCGTCTCGATCCTCTACAACGCGTTCGTCTGGATCCTCTATCCCAAGCTGGGTTCGATCGACGTCAACGGCAGCCCGAAGATCGTGCCGCGAGATGTGATGCTCGCCATGGATCTGCAGTCGAAGCAGTGGTTCCTCGATCCGGAGTTGATGGTCAAGGCCCACTACATGGGCGTGCGCGTCCTGGAGATGAACGTCTTTGCGCGCATGCGCGGCAACGGCCTTTCGCACGTGCGCGGCAGCACGGCCCTCGAGTTCTTCACCAAGCTTCTGCGCCTGCGCTTCGGCCGCGAATTGTCGAACTGGCGCAGCAGTCTCGTCTGGCCGCCTCCCGCCGGCGCGGGCGCGCAGCATCCCGCGCGCGCGAGCACCAGCAAGGTGCATTGAATCAGGCCGCTGTGTTTTCGGTCGCGTCCGCGCGCTAGAACTTCTTGAACGTGCAATCCCGCTCGTTTCGTCCGCGCCCGCTCCCGCTGATCGCTGGGCTGGCACTCGTCGCACTGGGGCTCGCGCTGCCGGCCCAGGCGTCTGCGGAGTATTTCGCGCAGGATTCGGCCGCGGGTGTCGAAGTGCTGGCCATGGGCATGTGGATCTGGAAGCTCGCCAGCGCCGGGCTCGGGCTCGTCTGGATCGCGGCCGACGTGTTCCGTCCGCGCGGGAGTGAAACCGTCGCGTTGCTCGAGCGCGGAAGAAGCGTCGATGAAGCGCCGAGTGCGCGCTTGCGCGCGATCGCGATCGCTGCTTGCCTCATCGGTCTCGCGTTGCGTTGCTACGACCTGAACGCGGGGCTGTGGTTCGACGAGATCGACACGCTGATGCGCTACGGCAACGCGAGCCTCTCGCGCGCGGTCAGTTCCTTCGAGACGCAGAACAATCACCTCGCGTACTCCGTGCTCGCCAATCTTTCGATTCACGCCTTTGGCTCCAGCGCGTGGGCGCTGCGCTTGCCGGCCGTGCTGCTTGGAGCAGCGAGTCTGTGGGCGCTGTGGCGCTTCGCGCTGCTCGTCGCGCCGCGCTCCGAGGCGTTGATCGCGACGTGTTTCCTCGCGGTTTCTTCGCATCACCTGTGGTTTTCCCAGGACGCGCGCGGGTACACCGGCATGTTCCTGGCGACCCTGGTCTCGAGCGGGGCATTCCTATCGATGCTCTGGCAGCGACGCGCGGCGGACATGAAGTTGCCGCTGCTCTACGGCGCATCCGCGGCCTTCGGCGTCTGGATGCACACGACCGCGGTGTTCGTGGTCGTCGCGCACTTCACGATCTGGGCGCTGCTCTGCCTGCGACGCCAAGGCGCCGCGGAGAATCGTTGGCAGCCGCTGTGGGGCTTCGTCTTCGCGGGCGCACTCTCGCTGTGGGGCTACGCGCTGGTGCTGCCGCAGTTCGTGCACACCCTCGCCGGGCCTTCGATGGAGGGGCATGAGACGCACTGGCGCAATCCGCTTTGGCTGATGCGCGAGACCGCGTCGGGCCTGGCCGCCGGTCTGCCCGGCGGCTGGTTCGCGTTGATCGCAGGCTCGTTGGTGCTCGGCCTGGGACTGTGGAGTTATGCGCGACAGAGTCTTGCGTTGCTCAGCGTGTTCCTGCTGCCCGCGGTCGTGACCTGCGCGGTCGTGGTGCTGCAGGG
>JANMRV010000168.1:0-19174 GCA_031388685.1 Planctomycetota bacterium | reverse complement strand
CTCCGGAGCAGTAGCATGCAGGCGATGGCGCTGCAGCTCACTCCTCCCCGCCCGAAGTGGCTGCTGCTCGAAACCGGTGAGAGGAGCGCCGTAGGAATCCGCCTTGGAGGAAGCTGAACTCGTTGCCGGCCTGCTCGCTCGCCGCGAGGACGCAGTGGCAGCCTACGTCGAGCGCTACCGGTCGCTCTTCCACCATTGCATCGGGCAGTTCGAGAGCGATCGCAGTGTCCGCGAGGATCTCTTTCAGGACTTGGTCTGGTACGCGTTGGAACGACTGAATCAGGGCAGTTACTCCCCAGAAAAGGGCTCCTTCGGGACTTGGCTGTACCGCGTCGCCTGGTGCCGTTGCGTCGACAGCAAGCGCCAGAAGAACGCGCGCCGCAAGGTGCCGTGGCAGGCGCTCGAGTCCGGTCGCGGCGCGCCCGAGTACCAAGACCCGCGCCAGAATCCCAGCGACGAAGCCGGGCAGGCCGAAATGGGCCGCGTGGTGCGCGCCGCGCTGCTCAAGCTTGAACCCGAGGACCGGGCACTGCTCGAACTGCGGGTCGTCGACGAACACATCCTGCCTACGATCGCGCTCGAGCTCTCGATCTCGGTCGAACAGGTCAAATACCGCCTCAAGCGTGCCTCGCAGAACCTGCGCCGGGCACTTCTCGAAGCCCTGCCCCGAGAAGAGGTTGCAGAATGATTAGGAACCTGACCGGAAAGTCGGCCCGTCCCGGGTGTTATCCTCGGAGTCTTAGGTGGTGATCAACCCCATGTCTCCTGAGTCCAAGGGCAGTAGCAACGGTTCCCCGGAATGCAGCCGGCCGGACCTGGCGCTCCGACTTTCGTCCGGGGAAGAGGTCTCCGGCAGCTTTGCCGTTGAGATCGGGACCCATGCCAAGAGCTGCCCGGCCTGCTCAGTGCGCCTGAGTCTGCTGCAACAGGCCGAGCGCTGGCTCGCCGGCCAGGCGACGTCGAATCGCGAGCAGCCGAAGCCCGCCTCGCCCTGCCCGAGCGCCGAGGAACTTTTCGACTTCGGCCACGGCCTGGGTGCGCGCGCGATCCCGCTCGCGGTCGAACGGCGCGTCGAGGCTCACTTGGTCGAGTGCGCGGAGTGCCGCGGACTGGTCGCGACGCTGGCCTCACGCCCGCCGGCTCCGCTGCTCGATCGCGATTCGGCTGAATCGCCGAACCTGCCCTCGAGACCGCGCCGAGTTGTCGCGAAGACGGAAACGCTCCGACGCGTCGGCCCGCGTCGGCTTTGGCTGCAGGTCGCGGCCGCGGCAGCCTTGCTGATCGCAGCGCTCTATTGGTTGGGCGCCAATCGCGCGTCGCACGGGCAGGAGCGAGTGGAAGTCGCTGGCGCACAGATCAGCTACCCGGCGCCCAAACTATTGCGTGGAGACTCTTCGAGCTCGATGTATTTTCCGCGCGCTGCGCTGCTCGCGGCCTCGCCCGCTGGCAGCCCTGGGACTTGGCATGCACTGCGCTTTGTGATCGCGCCACAGGCCGGCGCCACGTTGTATAGGATCAAGTTGTTCCGCTCGCCGCAGGGCGCCTTCGGTCGCGGCGAGCCCGTGGGGCAGATGACGTCCACGCTGGCGGAGTTCGACTGGTCGGACGAATCCGGCCCCGCACCGAGCGTCGGAAATTACACCTGGGAAGCGTGGGCCAAGATCGACGGCCTCGAGCGCAGTCTCGGGCGCCTCGACTTCCAGGTCATCGAGGCTGCAGAGGCGCGCGCGGCGATCGCAAAGGCCGAAGCGCTGCGTGAACCGGAGCGCTCGACCGCGATCCTGAACTGGCTGGTCGAGCACGAATTCAAGACCGACGCACGCGCGTACGCCATCGGGCTGCCGCCCAGTCCCGCACGCGATGCCTTCGTCGCGGCCGCTCCCGGGCGCTGAGGGCGCGCGAAGGAACGCAGCGTGATCATGCGTTCCTGGCTGATTGCGGCGCTGCTGTGCACGAGCCTTTCGGGTTGGTTCGGCTTTGGTGCGTTCTCGGAACAGCGCGCGGAATTGCAGCGCACGAGTACGGCCGTTGCGAACGAGCCGCCCGCGACGCGTTTCAAGGCAGTTTTCGAGCGTTGGCGCGCTGGCAACGCCGATTCCCTGACAAGCGTGCGCGAGATCGCAGACGAGATGTGCAGGGATTTGAATCGCTGCGACGTCCCGCGCATCGTCGAGCACTACGCCAGACTCACTCCTGAGGAGCGCGCGGCGGGAATGCGACTCGAGCAGCAGGTCAACGATTTGCGAATCCGGCTTGGCCGGGCCTACGCCGAGGGTGTGCAAAACGCCGAGTGGGAGGCACTTCGCGTAGAAATCGAGGCAGGAGTCGAGCTCGCGTGGACCCATTCTCGATCATTGGCTGATCATGGCGCTCGCGCCCAGGCGTCATCGCTGCGCGCAGAGTACTTCGTGGCGAGACTCGAGAAGCGCGATGCGCAGCTCGTCGCAGGTGAGCGCGCGGAAATCGCGCAACAGATTGAAACGGATGCCCGTGATGCGCTTGCCGACTTCGCAGACTTTGGCATTGTGCGCGCTGCCCTGTACCCGCAATTGTCCTTGGCCCGGATCGAGCAATTCCGCGGTCGGCTAGTCTTTGCACGTGCAGCGTTCAACGCGCTCGCCGAGAGCGCGGCTGCGGTCGGCGACACGGACAGAAGGGTTGACGCCTATCAGGGCATGCTGTCAATTGCCAACGAGCGCGCGGACGAAATCGAGGGCGATCGCTGCCTCGAAGCACTCGCCACTCTCCGGCATGCCGACAAAGACTGGCCGCTCGCGCGCGCCTGGGCTATGCGTCTGATTCACCGAGATCGGGCGGGCGAAGCGCTCGAATTCCTGGATGAATTCCGCGCGCCGGATGCTGACGACAACTCGAGCACAGGAAGCCAGACGCGCAGGGAAATTCCTTTCTTTCGCGCCATGGCATACCTGCGTGAGGGGAATCTTGAATCGGCTCGGAGCGAGGCGGAGCAGGCCGCGCGCGTGAAGAGCGTTGGAGTCAATCGACAACTCCTAGAAGCTCGCGAGCTGCGCTTCCTCGAGGCTCGAATCGACTTGGCGGCTGGAAAAGCACAGGACGCAATCACGAGCATGGCCGACCCGCTGTTGCTCGAAGCGCTTTCGCCGCACGAGGAAGGTGCGGCGCGAACACTGCTCGGCCAAGCCCGACTAGCCCAGGGTGATGCCCTGGGGGCAGTCACGGAACTGAAGCGCGCGCTGCAGCTCGCCGACCTGGAACGGCAGCGCGCTCTGGTCGAGCCACTGCTCGCTCCGGATGAGGCGCGCCGCTTCAACTTCATCGGCGAATGGGAAGGCGCAGGCCTGGAGTCGGTGGCACTTCTGACGCACGCGCACCTGGCGCTCGGCGATGCACTTCTTGCTGCGCTCACAAGCGAAAACTGGCAATCCCGCTCACTGCGCGGCGACGACGATGAACTCGCCGTACAGCTGGCGCGCAGCGGATTGCCGTCGCAGGGCAAACCTCTGGCGAGCGACGAGCTGCGAGCCTGGGCAGGAACTACGGAACTCGGTCTGGTCACCTGGATCTTTGGCGCGGACTCCGGCGCTGTCGTGCACGTCAAAATCGGCGTCGACGGCAAGCTCGACTGCGCCGGCGAGAGGATCGACCTCGGTCGAGAGGATTTGCGCGATGCCGTTCGCCGACTGCGCGAGCGAGCAATCGCCGGGTCGAATGCGGGCGCGTTGGTCCAGGACATCCAGCGCGCGCTCTTTCCGCAATCCGTCCTCGCCCACATCGGCCGGCCGCACTCGGACCGTGATCGCCTGCTCGTGCTGCTGCACGGTCCGCTCGAAAGTCTGCCGATCGAAATGCTCGGTCTTGGGGAAAGGAAATTCGATGACGAGCTGTGCCTGCTGGCCTTGCCCGGTCTGCCTGCCGGGCAACCGGGCGAGCGCCTGACGCCGAAGGACTTCGAGCGCTGGCGACTTCTTGGTTCGCCGGTCGATGGGGCGGATAGCGACGCTCAACCGAAAGTGCTGCTGCCCGGTGCCGGTGCGGAACTGGCCGAATTGGCGAAGCTTCATCCCACGGCAGGGCTCGTCCAGGGCGCGAATTTTAGGCGTCCGGCCCTTGAATTCGCGCTGCTCGCGCAGGACTGCCTGCACATTGCCACGCATCTCGAGGTCAAACCGAACGAGACACGCTCGCGCTTCCCGGCGGCGGGGCTGCGCCTCGACGATGGCGACGTGATGTCGGCGCTCGAGATCGGGCTCTTGACTCCGCGCCTGCCGCTGGTGGTGCTCTCCGCCTGCGAGTCTGGCGGCGGCCGGTATGCTGACGGCGAGGGTTTGTTCGGCGTGGCTCGCGCGTTCCTCGAAGGCGGCACACGCAACCTGGTGGTGACCCTGTGGCCGGTGGAGGACCAAGCGGCGAGGGAGTTCGCGCTCGCCTTCCACCGCGCATTGGCAGAGGGGACGGCCCCGTCGCAGGCCACGCGAACGGCACGCAGGCATTTGATCTCGCTGGGGCGCAATTCCGCAGACTGGGCTGCTTTCCGCTTCCTGGGTCGCGACTGAGTGTGCGACTAGACCGGGAGCCCCTGAGCTGGCTCCCCCTTGGCCAGAAAGGGGCCGGCAGCGGCTCAAGTGTTTCGGGCTTGTAGGCCGATACGGAGCCCACCGAGGGAAATCCACCCGCCCTCGGAGAGGAATACTCCATGGCCCTGGCACGCTTGACCACTCTTCTGTGCGCCGTCGCATTCGTCGCCGCCGCACCCGTCACGGAAACGCAGTTCGTAGCTTCCGCGACACCGACTCACTTTGCGGCGTCGAACCCCAACGACTACGCGGTGCTGATGATCCTGGGCGACGTCGCCCACGGCGCGCGGGCGCAGATGCTCGTCGCACCCCACGCTCAATTTGAGACCAGTTTCCCCTCGGGAACGCTCTCAGACCTCTACATCGAAGTCGTCTTCTTCGCCCCGACCGGCTGGCGATCCAGCGGGTCGGTGAGCTTCGACACGATGCTGACTGCACAGTCCGAGCTGCTTGAAGTCGAAGACAACGGCGATCAACTGCAGCCCTGGATCTACACGAGCACCGGCAGATTGCCCGCAGACTCCGGTATGCACCTCGCACCCTCCAGCTTGATCAACTCGGGCAGCGGATCGACTCCGCCAATGATGCTTGATCCGGCGCACGTCCCGGTGATCACGCCTGAAGAAATCAACGACAACACGGCTGCGCCGAAGATCCTCGGGCCGAACCCCACGGTCTGAGGCCGCGCGCGAGATCCAAGTAGCAAGGGTGAGAGGCAACCGGCGGCGATCCCTTCAAAGGGTCGTCGCCGGTTGCGCTTTTTGGGGATGGCTCAAAGCTCGCGCGACGACCTCGGCATTCCGAGTACTCCGTACACGTCTTTGCGCAAATCGCGTCGCACCGGCACCTTCCGCTGCCACTCGCGCGCCAGTTCGGGATCGATGTCCGCAACGACCAATCCCGTCTCACCGTGGCCCTCGGCCAGGGTCTTCCCCGTCGGATCGACGATCAGCGAATTGCCCGGGAATTCCAGCTCCAATTTGCGGCGCGCGACCGTCTCGCGCCCGAGACGATTGCAGGCCAGGACGAAACACTGCCCGCTCGCCGCGAGTCCGTGAACGAGCGCGCGCCATTGACCTGCGCGTTCGGTCGGCCACTGCGCGGGCACGATCAACAGTTCCGCGGCGTCATAGAACGGCGCCCGCGTCAGCTCGGGAAAACGCAGGTCGTAGCAGATCACTCCGCTGATGCGCGTCCCCCGCCAGACGAATGTCGCCGGCAGCCTGGAGCCGCCGCTGAAGACGCTGTCCTCCGCGGTCGGACCGAAAAGATGCAGCTTGTCGTAGGCGAACTTCAATTCGCCGCGCACGTACAGTTCGAGCCGATTGGTTGGGCGCGCCGGCTCGCCGGCACTCTCGCTCGCTGCGAAGCCCGACCCAGCCCAATCGACTTCAAGGCGCGCGCCGGCCTCCGCGAGTTCGTGGCACGCCGCGCGCGCCGCGCGAACCAGGCTCTGAACATCGTCGCCCGCATCGGGAAACGAGCTGGCCCACATCTCCGGCAACAGGACCAATTCAGCGCCCGCCTCGCGCGCGCGCTCCAATCCGGCTCGCGCCGCGGCAAGATTCCCGGCGACGTCCGCGCGGCGCACGTCCCATTGAAGAGCTGCGATCCTCACGCCGCGAGCCTACCAGGAGCCGACATCTAGGTCGCACGGTCGAGACCTGGCGCTCTGAATCGTAAGGTAGGCGCGTGATCCTGACGGAGCTCTCCTGCGCGGCACTGGGTATCGCCGTGATCTCGGCGATCGGCCGCGCGCTTCTGGGCTGGCTTCCCCCGGGCGAATTGGGCTCCCATCGGACGGCCCAACTGCCCGTGACCTGGGCGACAAGTTACTTGCTCGGTTGCATCGCGATCGCCGCCGCAACGGCTGCCTGCGCGCTGGCGCGGCTGCCGTTTTCCTGCGCGGGAATCGCCGGCTTTGGAGCCATGCTCGCTCTCGTACGTGTGCTCAGCCTGCCCGCGGCGCTCGTTCCGCGCCACGAAGTGCTGAGCGAGCGGCCGGAAAACAGTTCGCGTGCATGGTTCGCCATGGCTTTTGGCATCGTGGCCTGGGCCGCCTGGCAAATGGACGTCACGACCGAGACGGGGCATTGGGCCACGCGCGCCCAGGCACTCTTGTCGCGCGGCTCGATCGCGGGCATCGACGATCCGGCAATTGGAGCGCTGGCTACAGCGCCGTTCGAAAGCACGAGCCTCGCTTTTCTCGCCTGGGCGAACGGCGCGGTCAGTTCGAGTGCAGCGCGTCTCCATTGGCTGGCCTTTGCGATCGCGGTGCTACTCCTGTCGGAGCGAGCCATGGCGACTGCGCGGCGAGCACCGCTCGGACGGCGCATGCTGCTCGTGCCGCTGGCCCTCGCGCTCGCGGTCGCGGCGACAGCCGATGACGGCAATCTCAGCTCGGCGGCGCTGATCGCGCTGCTCGTTTGCGGCCTGGTCGCGTGGACCCGTCGCGCCGACGCCCGCGGACTTGCGCTGGCCTGTCTTTCGAGCGGCGCGCTGCCGCTGACGCGCCCCGACGGATGGGTGCTCGGCTGCGCGGGACTGATCGCAGTGCTCGCGTCCAGCGCGCGGCCCAGCACGCGACGCGCGTTGTACTGGTCGTTGGGCAGCGTGCTGTCCTTGATGCTGCTCTGGCCGCTGGCGGCTTGGACGCGCGGGATTCCATGGTTCGACGGGGAACCGCTGGCCCCGTTGGCGTCGGGTTGGGCACTGGGCGGCAATCCGTGGCTCGCAGCTTGGATTGCTCCGGTCTGGATCGCATTCGGCGCCGCCCTGGGGCCGATCAGCCAGCGCCTGCTGCACGCACCGCACGCCGGGGTCGATGCGAGCGATGCGGATCGTCCGCGCCGGGATCTTGCTGCGTTGTGCCTGCTGGCGGCAGCGGTGGCCGTCGGAGCGCTGCTCTTGATCGTGCTTTCTGGACAACCGCTGTCCTTGGTGGCGAAAACCTGGGCCCCCGGCCTCATGGTGCAAGCCGCGCCGCTGGCCGCCGTGTTCGCGGCGCGCGGACTCGTGCGAGCGGAGCGGGCCCATTGAGCGCGGGGCTGACGCCTGCTTGTCCGGTGTGCGACCGTGAACTCACGCAGGCCGAGCAGGCATGGAACTGCGCTGCGTGCGCGCGCGCATGGCCGATCGAGCGCGGCGTGCTCGATTTGCGCGAGCCCGGTCTTGCGACGATCGAAGATCCGTGGCCGTGGACGCGTAAAGTTGCCGAGCAGGCGCTTTCACAGCTGTGCGCCGGCGCGGAGTGGAAGACGGTCTTCGAGAGCGCGCTGCTCGCACTCGACGACGAGCGCGCGGATCATTTGATGTTGCTGACGCGCGAGGCGCGCGCGGCATGGCTCGTGCTACTGAATGGCGAGCCGGGTCCGACGTTGTGCATCGGCAATGCATCTTCAGGCGCGGCGATTGCGCTGGCGCGCGCCGGACATCGCGTTGTGCTCGTCGATCGCTCGCTTACGCGGCTCGAACTCGGTCTGGCGCAGGCGCGTGGCATGGCGAGCGTCGAGGCGTCCGCGGTCTGCGTCGGCGAGCGCAGCCGCCTGCCGTTCTGTGACGGCGCCTTCGATCTCGTGCTGCAGGAGCAAGGTCTGCCGCAGGCGCGCACGCCGTGGAACTATTCGGTCAATGAACTTGCCCGCGTCTGCCGCGTTGAACTGGTGCAGAGCGCCAACAATCGGCTGGGATACAAACGTTCCAGAGGCCGGCGCGGCGATTTCGCCATCCCTTCGCCGCTCGAGTATTTCAAAGGCGCGCTCTTTCCTGCGCACGGCGAGCGCTCGCTGCGCGGCTATCGCGCGGCGCTGTGGAATGCGAAGTGGGAGCACGTGCGCGCGTTCGCGCTGTATCCGCACCTGAGCGACTTCACGCACCTGGTGAACTTGGACCGCGGCGGACCGACGCTGATGCTCGGTCCGAAAGAGCGTCGCAATCGGCCCAAGATCCTGGCGACGAGCCTAGGGCTCTTCCCCTGGCTCACGCCGTCGTTTGCGTTCCTCGCGCGCAAAAAATCGGCCGCAGCCAGGCCCGCAACGCGTCTCGATCGCGTGCTCGACGATCTGGCAGCTCACATCGGCGAGCCGCGACCCGACGCGGAATTCGTGCATGCCACACGCGGCAACTCGACTTTGGTATTCACGCATATGGTCGGCCGCGGCGAAGCAGATTCGCAGGGTCGCTGGGTCGTGCACGTGCCGCTGTCCGAGCAACAGCGCGTCCAGCTGATACAACACCACGCGCGGCTCTCTCTGGTTCGCGAGAAATTCGGCGCCGTCGCCGTGCCTCAGCCGTTGTGGATCGGTGAGTCGAACGGCCTGACGATCGCCTGCGAACGCCGCCTTCCTGGGATCAGCGCGCCGCAATTCACGGGCGACCACGCCGTGGCGAAGCGCATGTTCGCGGACGTCGCGCGCGATTTTTCGACGCTGACGATGCGTCAGCCGCAAGTCTTCGATGCGGCAGACTTCGAACGCCTGGTCGCGGCACGCTTCGCGCTGGTCGCGCGTTTCGCAGCTGTGCCCGCGACAGTCGAGCGTCTCGCTGTGCTGTGCGAGAGCATGCGCGCTGTGCTCGTCGGAGCGCGCCTTCCGCTGGTCCTGCACCATTCAGACCTGCGCTCCAAGCACATCCAGATCCGGCCGGATGGATCCGTGATCGGCTACTTGGACTGGGGTTCTAGCGAAACGGAGGATCTGCCGTACTTCGACGTGCTGCACATGATCGTGCACGAACGCAAACACGAAGCCGGGCTGAGCGCTGCAGCAGCGTGGCGGATCGTGCGCGAGCGCGGCGAGTTGCGCGATTACGAACAGCGAGCACTCGACGACTACTCGGAGCGCATCGGCATCGACGAGCCCGCGCGACGTGCTATTGAAGCGATCTACCCTGTGATCGTCGCCGGAATGGCCGAGCGCAATTGGGACTACAGTCGGCCGCGCTGGCTCGCCCGCCAGTTCGGGATCTAGCGACCCACCAAAACTGCCCCTCATCGCTGTGCAGGATTCGCGTAAACCATTTCCGCGACTCAACTTATGGTAGTTTCCGCACGGGCCGCCAAAAACTGACGCAAGTTGAGGCAGGGAAAGGATTTACGCGAATCCTGCACAGCGATGAGGGGCAGTCTCGAGGCGTGCGTGTCCGGCGAAAACGCCGCCGGTCGCGAGCGGCCTTTGGACTAGAGCGCGGCCGACAGGGCCGTCGACCACGCCTCGTGGTCGAGCGCCAGATCGAGGCCGGTCAGGCTGCGCAGCGCGCGCGAAGCGGCGGCCTGGCGTTCGTCGTCGCTTTGCAACGCCTCGATCAACCACGGCGCCGCTCGTGTCGAACCGATGCGCTGGAGGGCTGCGATCGCGGTGAGGGCGAGGGCCATCTCCGAATCGGGGACCAACGGGCCGATCGCCTGGGCGATGTCGTGTTTGAAGAACGGGCGCAGGCTCAATTCACTCAGCGCGGCGAAAACCTCCGCGGAATCCTGCGAGCCCAGCTTTTCGCAAAGTTCGGCGTAGCGCTCGGCCTTCCACGTCTGCTGCTCGGCATGCCAGGTGAGCCACGCGTCCGAACGCAGGCCAAGATCGACCTTGGCCATGTTGCGCAAGCTCCAATGCGCGGCAGCCGCAATCAGCCGATCGGGATCCTCGAGCCGCAGCAGGATCGCCCCGAACGCCTCGCTGTCGCACAGCCGTCCAGCCACCGTGAGCGCGGCACGCGAAAGCTTCGGGTCAGGTTTGTCGAGCAGTCGTCGCACGCTGGCGAGCGCCGTCTCATTCAAGGCGATGCCGCTCGATTCGGTGACGCGCGCAAGTTCCACCAGCGCGACGACGTCGAGGTCGGGCGACTTGCCCAGCATCAGCGCGAGCAGCGCCGCGCTGTGGGGTCCGCGAGTGCGCCCCACGGCGCGCGCCACGAAGGGCAGACTTGCCCCGGGCAACTTGGCAAGCGACTTCGACAACTGCTTCAAGGCGCCGGCTTCGTTCTTGATGCAACGCGTGAGCGCGTCCTCGAACATGTTCGCGAGCCGGTCGCGTGTCAGGTCGATCGGTTCGATCAGGGCCAGCAACTCGATCAACGCCGATTGGGCGTCGAGCGTTCCGACCTCGCCCAACAGCCGGGCGAACAACAGACGATCGTCGTAAGTCGCATCGGGCGCGCAAAGCCGCAGATGCGCGACGACGTCCTTCGGGCGGAAGTGCGCGATGCTCGCGAACATCGCTGG
The DNA here is from genome assembly GCA_031388685.1 of Planctomycetota bacterium. GTDB lineage: Bacteria > Planctomycetota > UBA1135 > UBA1135 > JADJQU01. Next base: position 8,404 of record JANMRV010000168.1, on the reverse strand, counting down.
CTGTGCGCCGGCGATCGCCAGCGGATGGATGGGTTGATCGAGGGTGCCCGCGGCGAACTCGGGCGCGGGCACGTGGCCGCAGAGCATGGCAACGACGACCGGGATCGCGCTCGGACCTAGGTCACCCAAGCGCTCGGCCATCTCGGTGGCGTTGGGGGTGCGAGCTCCGATTCCGGGCGCGAGGATCTTTGTGACGGAGCGCAAAGACTCGGCCGAATCCGCGGACAACTCCTCAGGCCCCAGCGCGGCCTGCGGTGCCGGCCCTTGCGTCGGCGTCCAGTTGTCGATGGCAACGGGCAGCGCGATCAACCCCACGATCACGAGCACGGCAGAGACCGTGGCAACACTCGTGACGCGATCGCGAACCGCGCGGCGGGCACGCATGGCTGCGCGCTGCGCCTCGTCTCTCGCTCGCTTGTCGCCGGGTTGCGTCATGGACAACGCCTAGTGGGCCGCGATCTCCCGCCAGGAAGCGAGACTCCAGCTCGCACCCGCACCGGTTGACTTCGGCAGTCCCGGAAGCGACATGTCGCCCGCGCTCAGCCGGTCGTCGAATTCGACGGTCAACTTGGAGTGCTGCGCGCCGAAGTCGCGGTTGATTTTGACCTGGTTACCCGCGGTCATGTTGCCCTTGACCGTGACCCTGGCCGATCCGCTCGCGGAAAGGTTGTTGTCGAGGAAATTGTTCTCGGCGTACATGAACGCGTCCATTTCCTCGAGCGTTCCGAAGGACGGGTCGCCGAAGTAGATGTTGCCGCTGTCGGCTTCGCCGCTGTCCTTGATCGCGATCAGCGCCAGCCCGTCCCGGTCGGCATCCTGATAGAAGATGTTGTCCGAGATGTAGATGTTGCCCTTGACGACCAGGGTGACGCGCACAGGCGTGCCGTCGCTCGAAACGATCGCGAAGGAAAATGCGCCGCGGTTGTGAACCCAGAGATTTCCGTCGATGTAGAAAATCTTGTTCGTCGAGGAGACTCCCGGCTCGCCGCCGACGCCGGAAAGCGTGATCTTCGTCGAATGCTGCCAGTCGAGCGTGCTGCTGCCGTTGATGGCCTCGTAGGGATCCTCGAGAAAGTAGTCGTCCTTCGCCGTCTTCGAAGTGTCCGTGGTCCGGTCGTTGGGATTCTTGCGAAAAATGTGCGCCGGACTGCTCTCCGGCATTTGCCAGGCACTTCCGCCCACGGCGCTCGCTTGAAAGGTCGCCGCCGAGAAAAGACTGGCCACGTCGAAGTCGCTGGTCGTCTCGTAGTGCATGCCGGCGATGTCCGGGACGGCGAGACTCTGGCCTTCTTTGCCCGTACCGCCGGCAATCGCGCCCGAGGCCTTGATCTCGCCGCTGACGTCCGCGTCGCCGACGATCGTCACGTTTCCTCCGCTGTAGACGTTGCCTTCGATTTCGTCGGCCTGGCCACCCGTTCCGCCGAACTTCATGTCGTAGAGCGGGTCGCCGCTGGAATTGCCGGCGAACACGGCGCTGTTGAACACACCTTCTGCGCCGTCGAGCATCACCGCTTCGACGCCGCGCACATGTCCGTTGCGGACACCGAACGAAGTCACGGTCATCGTGCTGTCGCCGTTGTCGACCACGTTGCACCAGTAGCCGCCACCGGAAAACTCGACCGGGTCAGCCTGCGAACCGGCGCCGGCGGGCGCGCCGGCGACGACGGAAGCTATTCCGATCGAGAGGCCGGCTTCGGCGATGTACATCGATTTGCTGTTCTCGGTCGCGGCGACGTTTTCGCGCTTGAACGCGCCGGCCACGGCGAGCATCGCGCCCGCCAGGCCCGAGAGCACGATCGTGGCCACCAGGGCCACGAGCAAGGCGCCCCCGCGCTCTGAACGCTTTGCGTGAAGGATAACTATTTGCATGGAGTGACTCCCTTTGCTTGCGATTGCGACTAGTCGTTGCGCATGCGCACCGCGGTGCGCAAGGTGCGCGTGACCAGACGCCCCCAAGCGTCCGGCCGTTCCAATGTCAGACTGATGCTCAACGTGCCGTTGCCGTCGTGGAGAAAGAAGAGGCCCGCTTCGTCGATCAAACCGTTCGCATTGTCGTCCGCACCGTTGGGCAGTTCACCCTCGGCGAGTTCGCGCACGTATTCGCCCAAGGCGATACGCACAGCGGGCGTGCCCGTATCCGGCACGAGCAAGACACTGCGTTCGTCGATCACGCCGTTGCCGTTGTCGTCGATGCCGTTGTCGACTTCACCGCCCGCGAGCGCGAAGCGCAGGCTGCGCGTCGGTCCGACGACCATCGCGCCACCCGCCCAGCCCTGACACCGCGCGTAACTGACGGTCGAAGCCCAGAAGGACATCACTGGGTTGGGCGTCAGACTGGAGCGATCGACGTCGGAGAATTCCGATGAAATGCGATCGAGCAGTCGCCGCGTCTGACCTTCGAGGACCGCGTTGCCCAGGCCTTGTTTGTAGGCATCCCCGCCGTGCAACACGGTATTGCCGACTGCGCCCATGAGCAGGGCGAGCACACTGACGGCAACCAGCACCTCGATCATGGTGCTGCCTGAGCGAGTTCCGCGCTTGATCTGGAGTGAGTTCATCGCAAGCACAGGATGGTCTCCATGTCGACGCGCCGCGGTCCGATGGCACCTTGCCACTCCACGCGCACGCGCACGGGCAGCAGGCGATAGTTCGCGGCATGATCCAACCCATCGATGACGCCGAGATCGCCGTTGAGGTCGAGCGGCATGCCGAGCTCGACATCGACGACGTCCTCGCGCAATTGCTCTATGCCACCGTTCAGCTGCGTAGGGAAGATCACGCGCCCACACTGGCCGTCGGCATCACCTGGCAATGGATTCAGTCCTTGGACCGCGAAGTTCGCGCCGAGTGCCGCTGACAAAAGGCCGGCATCGTCGCCGACGTTTGCGTTGTAGGCCGCGAAGATCTCGCTGAACGTGCGGCTCTCGATTTCCTCGAGAGTCCTGCGCGCCGCCTGCTGTGCGATCGAGGTGTCGCGATTGACGCGATTGAGCGACATGGCGACCAAGATCGACGCTGACAGGCCTGAGATCGCCACGGTCAGCACGACTGCCGCCATCATGACCTCGACCAGGGCGAAGCCCGCGCGCGAGCGTTTCGCGCGCCGCCGCAGCGCGGCGTTCGAGAGTTCCATCATCCCGGATGTTGAAGCGTGTTCGAGTGTCGGCATTTCGAATTCGTGAACGAGCAGCTTCAGCAGACGAGGAGTCGCCTCTCGATCGCGAAAGGCGTCATCCACGTCGTCGGAGCCATGCCGGATTCATCGGTTCAGCGAATGCCAGAAAGTAAGCCGACTTGAACCGATTCGTCATCTTCGCCGCGTGTACGGAAGAAACTTCGCAGTCACGCTCCGTGAGCTGGAGGTTGGACCGACTCGCGAAGCTAGTGCGCGACGCCCGTGCGCAGATCGGCCGCGTGCAGGAACTGTTCTTGATCGAGCGTGTTGAAAAGGGACACGCACATCATCTCGTCGATGGTTTCCTGACCCACTTCGACGCGCAGGCTCGGATCGGGATTGAATGCGTTGAAGCTCGAATTGTCGTAGCGCGCGTCCGCCCGCACTCGCTGGTTCGCGGCGGATTGTTGCGCTCCCCGCGCCCAGCGATGGGAGGAATGCCCGTCGAAGTCGGAGTTAGACATGACCAGCATTCGCTCGTCGCGTCCACCCTCGCCGAACGCGCGCGGTCCACATCGCGGCCGCGCAGGTGCGCATTGGAACGAAGCATGCCGATGCCGGTGGCAGCGCCGCTGAAGCTGCGCGTGGCCGCGACCTGCTGGACCGGCGCTGCCATCGGACTCCCCGCCGTGAACGGCGCCATGAGAATTGTGGCCAGGCTGTGGCAATGCATAGGAAAACGCAGCTTGTGCCAAAGTTGCCATCGGCGCTCGAAAGGCCTGCCCGCCGGCGGAAACTCGCCCCTGAGCAGGAAGTTCTTTCCGGATGTTCCGAGCGGATGCAGCTGCAATAACACCTTGAATCGAGCCCGCTCAGATTCCAGAGCCTTCCTCTCACGTATAGGCCGTCAGCCTTTCGATCGCGGGGAACGCTTTCCGCGGATCCTTATGGTCGCTGCTTACGTCCACTAGTTGTCCGAGTCCCCTAACACCTCCTCACTCCTGCTCGCCCGCCCAGACCCCGATCTGACGCGGCGAGGATTCAAAATGCTTTCAATTCGCTCAGCTGCGCTTCTCAGTTCCCTGATTGCGCTCGGCTCACTTGCCAACGCTCAGGCCAATCTGCCGCCCGTCGTTTCCACCGGTGGCAACTCCGGCGTCGACTATCGCGTCGATTGCAACAACGTCTTCAACGGCCCTTCCGCGGTCACGAGCGTGCAGCTCGACGGCAGCGGTTCGTTCGACCCCAACGGCACGCCGGTCACTTTCGTCTGGCACAACGAGTGCGCCTTTGGCTCGTTCGACGACCCCACCTCGCCGACGCCGGTCTACCATGTCGACATGACCGGCGCTTGCACGCGCGACTGCTGGATCGCGCTGCGCGTGAGCTCCGGCGGCCAGACCACGATCAAGGGTTTCCAGGTCATCGTACAGGACGCAACGGCGCCGCTGCTCACGCTGCCAGCCGATGTGGTCGGCATCCTGGGCGATTCGCTCCTGCCCGCGGACACAGGTGCCGCGACCGCGGTGGACAATTGCGATCCCGCGCCGTTCATTTCCTTCACCGACACGAATGTCCCGCAGACCGGACCCGGTCAGCCGGAAGTTATCCTGCAGCGCGCCTGGACCGTGACCGATTGCAACGGCCTGCAAACCACGGGCGTGCAGTCGATCATCCTGATCGCCACGACCGGCCAGGGAAGCAATAGGGCCAACTTGGACTTCGATCCGTTCCAGTGCCCGAATCTGTTCGACCCCGTGCCCGCGACGGGAACCATCGACGTGGTGCTGCTGGGTGCGGCCAGCTTCAAGGCCCAGAACGTGGACAAGGCCTCGCTGCGACTGTCCCTGCGCACGGTCCCGAACGTCTCGATCGCTCCCGCAACCGTGCCGCAACTCGTGGACACGGGTTCGATCACGGCGACGAACTACGGCGAGTGCAACGCTCTGACGCTCGACGGCAGGAAGGACCTGCGCATGCGCTTCACGCGCACCGCGCTGTCCGCGCAACTTGGACTGATGCAGCTCGCCCCCGGCCAGACGGTCGAGGTCGTGATCACGGGCCGCATGCGCCCCGACAAGGGCGGCAAATTGTTCGCGACGCGCGACACGATCACGATCCAGTAGCGATCCAGCGCGAATTGTCAGCTACGGTGCCGGGCTTTCAGGAGCCCGGCACCGTATTTTGCTTTCCGCGCCAATGAGCAAGCACGCCAGAGAGTTCGCCACGATTGCAAGGCTCTCCTTGCCGGTCGTGATCACGCAGGTGGCCACGATGATGCTCGGCGTGGTCGACACCCTGATGCTGGGCCACGTCAGCGTGGAAGCGCTCAACGCGTCCTCGCTCGGCCGTCTGTGGGTCATGGGCACGATGCTGGTCGGCATGGGCCTGGTGTTCGGGATCGATCCGTTCGTCAGCCAGGCCCACGGAGCGGGTGACGGCAAGGGCGCAGGGCGTGCGCTGCAGCGCGGTCTGATCGTCGCACTGCTCGCCAGCATTCCGATCGCGATCTTGTGGTGTTACACGGAGGAGGCGCTGGTTCTTTTCGGTCAGAATCCGATCCTCGCGCACGAGGCCGAGCGCTATGCGCTCGTGCAACTTCCCGGCTTGCCGTTCCTGCTCGCCTTCCACGCGCTGCGCCAGTATCTGCAGGGCCGCGGCATCGTGCGTCCGGCGATGTGGGTCGCGATCCTGGCCAACGGATTCAACATCTTCTGGAACTGGGTTTTCATCTTCGGCGAGCTCGGCGCGCCGCGGCTGGGAGTCGTCGGAGCCGGCCTGGCCACGGGAGCGACCGAGATCGCCATGTTTCTTTCCCTGCTGCTGTTCGTGGTGCGCGGCCGTCTCGCGAAAGACGCATGGACGCCGTGGAGCCGCGAGTCGTTCAGCCCGCATGGAATCGGGCAGGTCCTGCGCGTCGGCGGGCCTGCAGCGCTGCAGATCGGCCTGGAAATGTGGGCATTTCAGATCGTGACGCTGTGGGCCGGCGATCTGGGCCCGAGCGAGCTTGCGGCGCACACGATCGTGCTCAACCTGGCTTCGCTTTCGTTCATGTTGCCGCTGGGCATTTCCATCGGCACATCGACTCGCGTCGGGAATCTGCTCGGTGCCGGCGACCGCGACGAGGCCCAGCACGCGGCGCACGTCGCCTTCGGCATGGGCGCGGGAGTGATGGCGCTCTGCGCGCTGATTTTTCTGATCGGCCGGCATGCACTGCCTGGCCTGTACACGAGCGATGCCGCCGTCCTGGAAATTTCCGCGCGCGTGCTGCCGATCGCGGCGGCGTTCCAGCTCTTCGACGGGCTGCAGGTCGTCGGCAGCGGCATCCTGCGCGGCATGGGCCGCACGGTTCCTGGCGCGCTGATCAATCTGGTCGGCTACTACGCACTCGCCCTGCCCTTCGCCGCCTGGCTCGGATTCAGCGGCGGCCACGGCCTGACCGGACTGTGGTGGGGATTGTCGTTGGGCCTCGCAACCATCGCGATTTCCCTGGTGGCCTGGATCGCGGTGCGCGGTCCGAAGACGGTTGGAGAGCGCGTGCGCGGTTGAGCGCCGGATGCGCTTGCGCAGTAGCAGACGCGCTGCGCCCGAGCACGGGCAGTTCCGCAGGATGCGCACTTCGCGCGAATCACTTCGTCAATCGGAAGCCCAACGATCAACGCGGCCTGGAGTTGCGCTGGAGCTTGGAGTGTGGCGCAATCAGCGCCATGGGCTCCAAATTGCTTCAAGTGGTAGGTGTGCTCGCGATCCTGGGTCTGGTCGGCGGATCGATCGCGGCACTTGGAATCGTCAAGGAACGCATTCACGTCACGATCGCGGCCGAAGAAGCTGCCTCCAAACGCGGCCCGGATCCGATCGAGTTGCTGCGCGCCGATGTCGGCGTGATCTCCGGCGATCTCGCCGGACTGAACAAGGGGCTGGGCGAGGCGTTGCAGGCGTTGCATGACTCGCTCGAGAGCGCGGCGGGCGAGCGCGAAGCCGCACTAGCGACGCGCGTCGTGGCCTTGGAAGCGAAACTCGATGCCATGAAGAGCGGCGCGGCTCGCGATCGAGAAATGTTGCAATCGGCGATCGCGGCGCTCGGCGAATCGGTGGCGGAAGCCCGGCTCGAAGCGGCGAGCGAGCGTGAAAACTCCGTGGAAGCGGCGCCGCCCGTGGTCGTCGAGAAGGCGCCCGAAATCGTCGCGCTCCCCCCCGTGCCGGATGTCGCGCCCGAAGTCGCGCCGGCTCCCGTTGCGCCGACGCCGGCTGCGAGTCCGCCGAAGAGGGGATTCCTCGGCTTCCAACTGCCCTCGGGCGCCTTCGCTTTCGATCAACGCCAGCGCTTCGCGATCTTGCCTTCGCTTTCGCGGGTCGGCTTCGACGCGAAGAGCACACTGCACGATTTTTCGGGCGTCACGGCCAAGGTCGACGGCAAGTTCAGCGTCAACCTGGCCAAGCCCGGCGAAAAACCGCTGGGCACGATCACGGTCGAGACGAAATCGCTCGACACCGGGCTCGTCGATCGCGATGTCGACATGAAAAAATGCCTCGGCGCCGAGCAATTCGCTTCGCTGACGTTCGAGTGGAGCGGATTCAGCGCCACCTCCGTCGATGCGAAAGCCATGACCGTGACGGGAAAGGCCGGCGGCAAGCTCACGATTCGCGGCAAGAGCCACGACGTCTCGATGCCGGTCAAAGTCTCCGTCGATGCGAGCAAGCGCATCGCGATCGACGGCGAGCTTTCGATCAAACTGAGCGACTACGACGTCGCGCCGCCGAGCCAGCTCGGCCTGATCAAAGTCGAGGACGAGGTCAAGATCTGGGTCGCGCTTCGCGCTCGACTCGTCGGACCGGCAAAGGAGGGCGAATAACATGCGTCGCCTGCTGCCTGTGCTCGTCGTCGCGGCGTCGAGCTGCATCACGCCTAACGTGCTCGACGAAAAGCAACGCGCGGTCGAAACGCCGCCGGCGCAAGTCGCCTGGCGTGCCGCTGCCGCGGCGGATCTCAACGGACTGTTCGAGTCCACCTCGATCGAAGGCGAAGCGGCCGCGGCGCTGTGGAAGCTCTACTACCATTTCGCTACGGACGGCACGTTCAGCGGCGCCGCCCTGGTCATCGGCGCAGAACAGCCGCAATTCCAGACGCTTTCAGGCATTTGGAGTCTCGACGAAAACGGCCTCGATCTCGGCAACGGACAAGTCGGCCGCGCCTTCGTCGCGCCGCTGCAATTGAAGTTCGAAGCGGAAGACGGCGTCTTCATCTTCCGCCGCGTCGAATGAACCGCGCAATCCGTTAGCGCGGAATAC
>JANMRV010000149.1:0-2119 GCA_031388685.1 Planctomycetota bacterium | reverse complement strand
CGCACGCGCGCGCCGGCACGCGCGCGTGCGCCCGAAAGGTAGGGTGGGGAAGTACCTGACTCGGTACGCTTTCACCATGCGCACACTCCTCATTGCACTCGTCCTTCCCACGCTCTTCGCCTGCGCGTCCAAGCCGAAAGCCGCGGGGCCGGTCGCGCTCTTCAATGGCCATGACCTGACGGGCTGGCACGCGGACGTTCCCGAGGCCGACAAGAATCCGAACCTCTCGCCGTCGTTCGCGGTGCGCGGAGGTCACCTCGTCAGTCTCGGTACACCCGAGGGACATCTGATTACGGACGCTTCGTTCCAGAACTATCGCCTGGAGGTCGAGTACCGCTGGCTCGGCGAACCGGGCAACTGCGGCGTGCTCGTGCACGCTTCGACGCCGCGCCGTCTCTACGGCATGTTCCCGCAGTCGATCGAGTGCCAGATGCACGTCGGCAACGCCGGCGACTTCTGGTGCATCGGCGAGGACATCGCCGTGCCCGACATGGAAGCGCGCCGCGGCCCGAAAGAGAAGTGGGGCGTCGACGGCGACAAAGCACGCCGCATCAAGAACCTGACCGACACCTCAGAGAAGCCCGCCGGCGAGTGGAACCAAATGGTGATCGAATGCCGCGGCCGCGACATCGACATATGGGTCAACGGCGATCACGTCAACCACGGCACCGATGGCACCGCCGACCGCGGCCAGATTGCCATCCAAGCCGAGGGCGCGCCGTGCGAGTTTCGCAAGGTGGAGTTGACGCAACTCGGTGTCTGACACCGGTCCGGACCGGGCACTTGGGTGACACGCTCGTCCTAGGGCATGGGTGACAATTGTCAAGCCGCCCAAGCACAGCGGCAGCGTGCCTATTCGACGAGGACGCTGCTCTTCACCTTTGCGTTTCGCGAATCGGATGTGGCCGTGCGAACGATTCCGTTCAGCATGCCCCGAAAAACAATGCCGTGCAGCGGGAGAACGCAATACCAATACAGGATCCCCAAGAGACCGCGCGGGCGGAACCGGGCGGTCATCACGAGTTTGCACGCGTATCGCGAGTCATCGACCGGTTCGATTTCGAAACTCAGTGTCGCGACGCCGGGCAGCAACATTTCCGCCGTCAGTTCGAGCAGGCGCGGGGCCTCGATGCTCGTGACACGCCAGAAGTCGAGCGCGTCGCCCAAGCGCAATTCGCGAGCACTTCGACGCCCGCGGCGCAGACCTGGCCCCCCGGCGAGTCGATCCATGATTCCGCGCAAACGCCACAGCCAGTTCGCTGCGTGGTAGCCGTGCTGACCGCCGAGGGAACAGACTTCCGACCACAGGGCGGTCACTGAAACGTTGGCCAGGGTTTCGCGGCGATCCACGAACTGCGTGCCCCCGGACCAAGCCGGATCGCCCAGCATCGGACCGGCATCAGACCATGCAGTCTCGACGCTGCCGGCTTGCATCTGCGCGAGGGCCGCGTCCATGGCTTCGCGAATCGAGAGGCAGCGATGCGGCATGAGCCGCGAGGCCTCGTCGTTCCTGCACACCACACGATTTTTCAGACCCTCGGCGAGCGGGCGCGCGATGCTCGCTTTCAATGGCGTGACCAAGTGGATCCACAGTGAACTCAGACGAGGCGTGAGCACGGGCACCGCGATCACCAGTCTTCGCCGCAGATTCAAGGCTGCCGCCATCTCGCGCATGATGTGCGCATAGCTCCACACGTCCGGCCCGCCGATGTCGAGCGTCTTGCCGGCTGTCTGCGGCGTTTCGAGCGCGGCGACCAGGTAGTACAGGACGTCGCGAACCGCGATGGGTTGCGACTGCGTGCGGACCCACTTCGGCGTGACCATGACCGGCAGCCGCTCGACGAGGTAGCGCAGGATCTCGAACGATGCCGAACCCGAACCGATGATCATCGCCGCACGCAGCACGGTGAGCGGAACGCCGCTGCCCCCGAGCGCCGCTTCGACCTCGCGGCGGGACGAGAGGTGCTCGCTCAGGCCTTCCCCGGTCTCGCCGAGTCCACCGAGATAGATCACTCTGCGAAGACCCGCGGCGGCGGCCGCGCGTCCGAAGACCAGCGCGAGCTTCCGATCATGCTCGCGATAGCCGACTCCCGCGGCATCCATCGAATGCACGAGGTAG
>JANMRV010000275.1:0-1953 GCA_031388685.1 Planctomycetota bacterium | reverse complement strand
CGTTTTTCTCGGCGGCAAAACGCGCCAGCGCCGAAGGCGTGTCGCGCAAGTTGAGCAATCCGCGGCGCTCGGCTTCGGCGACCCACTCCTCCGAGTAGTTGTCGCCGTTGAAGATGATGCGCTGGTGCTGCGTCAGGACCTGCTTGACCAGCGCGTCGATCGTTTCGCGCCGATCGCCCTTGCCGCTGCGCTTTTCGATCTCCGTGGCCATGAAGTCGAGCGACTCGGCGACGAACGTGTTCAAGAGCGTGTTGGGATGCGCGACCGCCTGGCTCGAGCCGACCGCGCGGAACTCGAACTTGTTGCCGGTGAACGCGAATGGCGAAGTGCGGTTGCGGTCGGACTGGTCGCGCGGTAGCGGCGGCAGCGTGGTCACGCCGAGTTGCATCTTCTCGGCGCCCTTCTTGCCCGGCGCCGTGCCGTCGATCAACTCGCGCAGGACTTCTTCGAGCTGCGAGCCGACGTAGATCGACATGATCGCCGGCGGCGCCTCGTTCGCGCCCAGGCGGTGATCGTTGCCGGCGTGCGCGACTGAAGCGCGCAACAGATCCTGGTGCAGATCGACGGCGCGGATGATCGCGGTCAGGAAGACGACGAACTTGAGGTTCTCGCGCGGCGTGTGTCCGGGTTCGAGCAGGTTGTTGCCCAGGTTGTCGGACATCGACCAGTTGTTGTGCTTGCCCGATCCGTTCACGCCGGCAAAGGGCTTTTCATGCAGCAGGCAAGCGAAGCCGTGGCGTTCGGCCACGGACTTCATGACCTCCATGGTCAGCATGTTGTGGTCGGCGGCGACAGAGGCTTCCTCGAAGACCGGCGCGAGTTCGTACTGGCCCGGCGCGACTTCGTTGTGCCGCGTGCGCGCCGGAATGCCCAGGCGCCAGAGTTCTTGTTCCAGCTCCTGCATGTAGGCGATCACGCGCTCGCTGATCGCCCCAAAGTAGTGGTCCTCGAGTTCTTGGCCCTTGGGCGGACGCGCGCCGAACAGCGTGCGGCCGGTCGCCACCAGGTCGGGCCGCGAGTAATAGAAGCGGCGATCGATCAGGAAATACTCCTGCTCGCAGCCCAGCGTGGTCACTACGCGCGCCGCGTTCGCCTCGCCGAGCAGGTTGAGCAATCTCACCGCGTGCACTGAAAGCGCCTGCATCGAGCGCAGCAAAGGTGTCTTCTGGTCGAGCGCTTCGCCTGTCCAGGAACAGAATGCGGTCGGGATGCAGAGCGTCGCTCCGCGCGCGGTCTTGCGCAGGAACGCCGGCGACGTGGGATCCCAGGCTGTGTAACCGCGCGCTTCGAAGGTGGCGCGGATGCCGCCCGAGGGGAAGGAACTTGCGTCGGGCTCGCCCTTGATCAACTCCTTGCCGGAGAATTCCATCAGTCCGCGGCCGTCGGCGGTCGGGGTCAGGAACGAGTCGTGCTTCTCCGCCGTCAGGCCGGTCATCGGCTGGAACCAGTGCGTGAAGTGCGTGGCCCCGTGGTCGAGGGCCCAATCCTTCATCGCGTTGGCGACGATGTCGGCAACGGCCGGATCCAATTCCTCGCCCTTCTCGATCGTGCGCCGCAAGGCGCGGTACACGGGCTTGGGCAAGCGTTGGCGCTGCACCGTGTCGCTGAACACGTGCGCGCCAAACTGTTCGGGAAGCTGGATCGAGGCGACCGGACGTTCTTCGTGGCGGGCGCGGCTCTCCGCGGCCATCTTCTGGACCACGGAATTGCGATTGTGGGCACTCATGGGGGGGCGAGGGGCTTTCGGCGGCGCTCGATGAGGGAGGGGGCCGCGGGCGGTGGACTACGGACTGCTGCGGGGCGGGGACGTGTCCCGCGCGGGACCTTGGGTGGCAACGGTAACGGGCGCGGGGGGGGGGCCCAACCCCTGCGAACTGCGCCGCCGGCTTGGTCCGCGTACCATTACCGCGCGCCGACATTTTTTTCTTTCGCGATTTTCAACGGGCGCGGAAA
>JANMRV010000110.1:0-4566 GCA_031388685.1 Planctomycetota bacterium | reverse complement strand
GTACCTGACTCGGTACGCGCTGCAACGCTAGTCTGTGGCCAGTGACCCCGTCGACCCTCGAGGTGCCCCGCTGGCTACCGAACGCGATTTCCGTCGCGCGCGTGCTGATGGTGCCGGTCTGGGCGTGTTGCGCCGAATTGGCGCAGCGTGCCGCTGAAACCGGGGAGGATCCGCTTTTGGCCCGGCGCGCCGCCGGACTGGTGCTGTTGGCGATAGGCGCCTCGGATGTCCTCGATGGCTGGCTAGCACGACGCTTCAGACTGCAGAGCGCGGACGGCGCGCTGATCGATGCCGTGGCCGACAAACTCGCGCAGGTCGTGCTCACGACCTACCTGGCGTTGCGCATCGGTCCGGCATTCGCCGCGATCCCCGTTTGGTTTCTGCTGCTCTTGATCGCTCGCGACGGCTTGCTGCTGGCCGGCTCCGCGGCGATTCGCCGGCGCCGCGGCCATGTCGAAGCCGAACACGCCATCCACGGCAAGCTTGCCAGCCTGGCGCTGTTCGCCGTGCTGTTGGCGTTCAGCTGGGTAGTTCCGGTCGCGCTGAGCGCGCCGCTCTTGTGGGGCACCGCCGCACTGGTCGTAGCCAGCACCGCGATGTACGTGCGCCACGGCCTGCGTCAGTACGCCGGTCCTGCGTCAGCATCGTGAAGGTCCGGCGCCGCGAGTCGTCCCGCGGTACATGGATGGAACGAGAGCGCCACGCTTCTCTGGATGCGGTCGCAGTGTGACCGCGCAAGACGCACTCGAAGTAGAGACCTCCAACGAGCACGACCGTGGTGGCAACTGCGCCAGGTACGAAAGCGGCCGGCCCTTTCGAGGCCGGCCGTTTCGCAATGCTCGCTCCCTCAGGACCGGCATGGCTGCCGGTATTGGGCGCGTTGACTCCGCCGATAGGACGCCGTGTCCGGCGTACTAGTCGAGCTGCGTGATGTTGTAGGTGATGTCGATGTAGCCGTCGTAGTCGAAGCCGTCTTCCTCGAGGGTGAAGTGGGATTGACCGGTGTAGTGCAGTGTGTGCTGGCCGGCTTCCATGTCCTTGAGGGCGACGTAGTAACCGTCAGCGACCGCCGTGCTCACGCCGCCCGTGGCGCCGAAGAACCAGGGCGACGGCGCGTCGAAGCCGAACTGCGCCGACTCTTGCCGGTAGGCGGTCGGGTTGGAGAGCGCCACGCCGTCGAGCGTGCAGGAGAGGCTCGCGGGAAGCGTGTGATCGCCGAACCACACGGCGAAGTCGCGCTGCTCTTGCTCCGTGGCGAATCCTTCGATGCTCGACCACTCCGAGCCGATCAGCATCACGAAGAGCGACTTGTCCTCCGGGAGCGTGAAGGAACGTGTAACGGACTCGCCGGCGTTCACGAGCGGAGCGGCGAGGAACCAAACGTCGCCGGTCTGGCCCGTCGTGATGTCAAACGGATCCACGGGGCCACCCGGGTGTCCAGCGGCCGGCATTTCGCAGAACCACTGCCACCACTTCTCGGACCACTGACTTTGGGTGAGGCCGTTCAGTCTCTTCGTGGGCTTGTGGACGAACGAGTTGCTATTGCCGTCGACCGGTGCAGGCAGTGCGCTGGTCGGGCCGCTGACGGCCCAGATCAGGCAACCACCGGCCAGAACGGAAACGAGGCTGCGACTGAGAACGTGTTGTTTCATGGGGACTTTTCCTGTGCTCTTGGGGGAATTGTCGGCGCGGGGGCCGCCGGCCGGGAAATGGGGAAGGTTGAGAAGAAACTCTCTCCTGAAAGGACAACGCCGGAACGGCGCGCCACGGGGGCAACGAAATCCGGGGAGCTGCGCGGAGGGCGATCGGGCGCAAGCCCGCATTGGTCCTCCACTCCCAGAAGCGCGGGGATCGTCCCCAACTGTCGATTTTTCTCAACAATTCGTCATGCAGGGGCCGAGAGGGGCCTTGCCGGGCGTTGCACAGGCCAACTACCTGCTAGATTCCAGGTCTTCCGTGCTTTCAGAGAGCCCCAACAGCCCCAGACCGGATGGCGAGCCGTCGCCATTGACAGATCCGTCGCGCTGGCCAGCGCTCATCGAGGGGGTGCGGCCGGAAGCCTTTTTGGTCGTGATCGCCTCGTCGATGAGCAAGAGTCTGCGCGAGTATTGCTCGCCGGAGGACATCTGGCAGGAGACGCTTGCCCGGGCTTGGAACGCGCGCGAGGCGCATCGCTGGCAAGGCAGCTCTGCATTTCGTGCCTGGCTTTTCGAGATCGCCCGCAATTGCATTCGCGACACCGTGCGCCGTCTCGAGGCCGACAAACGCGGGGGCGGCCGGCCCGTCAAGCGCCTCTCCGATCTCGCGAGCCAGCCTTCGAGTTCAGACTCAGGCATGCATCCGCCCGATTCGGTGACACCGAGCCGCATTCTGATGCACGCCGAGCGCGCGGCGGCCATGCAACGCGCGCTCGAATCGCTTCCACCGGAGCTCGAGTCCGTCGTGCGCATGCACTTGCTCGAGGAACTGACGATGGAAGTGATCGCCGAGCATCTTGGCATCGGAGTCGCGGCCGCGTGGCGACGGTTTCGCAAGGGCACGGAGCTCTATTCGAAACAGATGTCCGAATGGTCGGGCGGTTCTAGTAGCGGTCCTTGATGCGAATCCTCGCGCGAGAGTGAGCCAGGATCGCCTTTCGTTGCGGGGGCGATAGCTTGCTACCGTGCTTGGGAGTGCGCGCTTGCATTTGCGCACTCAGGACAGAGGAGAGATATGCAGACAGCTGATTCCGGCGGCGACGGCGCGCTCGATTTGTTCGCGGATTGGCTCTCGCGGCGCGAGAAGGGAGAGCTCGTGGAGTTCGAGACCTTCGTGCAGAAGCATCCGAGCCTCGCGGCCGAATTCGAGGAGCTGCGTGCGACCTGGAAGCGGCTCGCGGCCGCGAGCGATCCCGCGAACTCTTCGTTGAACGAGCGCATCTCGATCCGTTTCGGCAAGCAGAGCCTGAGCGAGGTCTCGCTGCGTGAACAGCGCGGGGGGCAGACTGAAGGAGAGCTTGCTTCGGCGCTGATCACGCAGCTCTCGGCACCTGGCTCACGCTTCGGCCGCTACAAGATCCGCGGCGAGGTCGCGCGCGGCGGCATGGGCGTGATCCTCAAGATTTGGGACGAGGATTTGCGCCGGCACCTCGCGATGAAAGTGATTCTCGGTCAAGCGGACGCGCGTCCAAGCGGCGAGACACCACCGCTCGACAGTTTGAAAGTCGCGCGCTTTCTCGAGGAAGCGCAGGTGACCGGTCAGCTCGACCACCCCGGAATCGTGCCGGTGCACGAACTTGGGCTCGATCCTGAAGGCCGTCTCTACTTCACGATGAAGCTCGTGAAGGGCGACAGTCTGCACGCGATCTTCGAGCTTGTGCGCGATGGCAAGGACGGCTGGAATAGGACACGCGCGCTCAATGTCTTGCTGAAAGTCTGCGAAGCGATGGCCTACGCGCACGACAAGGGCGTTATTCACCGCGACCTAAAGCCCGCCAATGTGATGGTGGGCAAGTTCGGCGAAGTGCACGTGATGGACTGGGGCCTGGCGCGGATCGAGGGCCAGAAGGATCGCAAGGACATACGCATTCGTGATGAGTCCCTGCGCAGCGCAGAGTTGCAGGGTGTGCGCGCCGATCAACGCAGCGATACGCCGGACTCGCCGCTCTGCACGATGGACGGCGACGTCGTCGGAACGCCGGCCTACATGCCGTCCGAACAGGCCGCAGGTAAAACCGAAGAAGTCGGCGCGCATTCGGATGTCTACGCGCTTGGCGCGATGATCTACCACCTGCTCGCGGGGCATCCGCCTTACATCCCGAAAGGAGCGCGCCTCAACAACCACGCGATCTGGGCGCGCGTGCAGGAAAGCCCGCCGACCTCCATCGCGCAGCTTGCGCCGCAAGCCCCGGCCGAACTGGTCGCGATCTGCGACAAGGCCATGGCGCGTGACTGGAGGCAGCGCTACCGCGACATGTCGGAGTTGGCCGAAGATCTTTCGGCATACCTCAACCAACGCGTCGTGCGCGCCTACGAGACGGGCACGTGGGCACAGACGCGCAAGTGGGTCAAGCGCAACAAGCCGCTAGCCGCATCGCTTGCGGCGGCCATCGTGATCCTTGCCGCGGGAGTCGCGGGAACTTCGCTGTTCGCGTTCGACGCCCGCGAACAATCGAGACGGGCGAGCGAGCAGGGGCGCATCGCGACTCGGCGCGCGGACGATTTGCTTTCGCTATCCGCGGTCGCAGACCTGAAAGAATTGGTGAAGCGCGCGGATTTGTTGTGGCCTGCGGATCCGGAAATGCTGCCCGCGTACGAGAGTTGGCTTGCCGATGCGCACGCCTTGATCGACGGCCAGCCAGCTGATTCCGCGCGCGGGATCAAAGCCAGGTATTCACTGTTGGAGCACGAAGCGAAACTTGCCGAGATTCGCAAGCAAGCGAAGCCGCTGACGAGTGACCAGATCGAGGCTGATCGACGCGCGAATCCGAGCACTGCCGCCTTGGAGCAGGCCGAGGCACAGCTGCAATGGATGCGACGGATGCTGGCGGAAGAGCCCTGGCCTGCGACGGCGGACGTGGAGGCGGAG
>JANMRV010000094.1:0-3239 GCA_031388685.1 Planctomycetota bacterium | reverse complement strand
CCCGATTGCTCAGATTCGCGGTGAAGGACTGCTGCTCGGGCTCGTCCTCAAGCCGGGCTTCAAGGCTGCCGCGGTGCGCGATGCGCTGCTCGCGAACGGCGTGCTCGTCGGGACTTGCGACGATCCGAGTGTCTTGCGGCTCTCGCCGGCGCTCAATTTGCCCAGCGATGCGCCGAAGCGTTTGGCCGCAGCCCTCGATGCGATCGCAGAGCCGCAAGCTGTGGTTGGCTCGGCCAGGCAACCTGCCGCAAGTGGAGCGCGTCCGTGAACGGGCTCTATCACTTGGGTGAACTCGCCTCGCGCGACATCGACCGCCTCGTCGCGCGCTCGCTCGCGCTGCGCGAGCACGCGAAAGCGGTGCGTTTCGACGGCCGTTCGCTCGGACTCCTGTTCTTCTCGCCGTCGCTGCGCACGCAAGCTTCGTTCCAACGCGCCGCCGGTCTGCTCGGCGTCGACCTGGTCCAACTTCAGGGCGGATCGGGCGGCGTGTGGGGGATCGAGACGCGCGACGGAGCGACGATGGACGGCGCCAACGCGGAGCACGTGCGCGAAGCCGCGGCTGTCCTTGGCCGCTTCGTCGATGTGCTCGCGGTGCGCGCCTTCGCGCGCGGTGTCGATCGCGCCGAGGACGAAACCGATCCGATGCTGAACGGCTTCCGGCGCTTTTCGGGCGTGCCGGTGATCAACATGGAGAGCGCGAAATGGCATCCGTGTCAGGCGCTCGCCGACTGGACCACGCTCGACATGTTGCGCGTGCCGCGCGCCGGCAAGCTCGTGCTGACCTGGGCCTGGCATCCCAAGGCTTTGCCGCAGGCCGTGCCGAATTCGACGCTGACCATGGCTGCTCAGCGCGGCATGCAGGTCGTCGTGCACCGGCCGCGCGGATTCGAGCTTGCGGCCGATGTGATGGCAGAGGCGCGCGCGCTCGCCGCGAACTCCGGCGGTTCGATCGCCGAGAGCGAGGATCATGCCTGCCTCGACGGAGCTCACGTCGTCTACGCCAAGTCCTGGGGCAGCCTCGCGCACTACGGCAATCTTGAAGCCGAAGCCGCGCAGCGCGCGCCGTTGCGCGACTGGTGTGTCACGAACGAATGGATGCGGCGCGCGCGAACCGGCGCCCACTTCATGCACTGCCTGCCGGTCAGGCGCAACGTCGTCGTCGCCGACGAAGTCCTCGACAGCCCGGCCTCGGTCGTGATCGACCAGGCCGAAAATCGATTGCACGCGCAGACCGCGCTGCTCGAAGCCATTTTTTCAAGTCTGCCCACCGATCGTTCGCGCAAGTCGTCGCGCGGCATGCCGGGCGCCACGTCGCCCGCAATGGAAATGCAATCATGATTGACCTGTTCAGGGCTGCTCCCCACATCCGTCTGCACCGCGGGGCGACGATGGTGATCAAAGTCGGCGGCGGCGCTCTCGCGCGGCCTGCCAACGTGCGCTCGTTCGCGCGCCAGGTCTCGATCCTGCAGGCGCTCGGCGCGCGCGTCGTCGTGGTGCACGGCGGCGGACCGCAGACCGACGCCTTGCAGCGCATGTTGGGCGAAGAACCGCGCATGGTCGACGGCCGGCGAGTGACCAGCGCGCTTGGACTGCGCGCGCTGCGCATGGCGACGATCGGCGAACTCAACTCGGAACTCGCCGCCGCCTTGACGGCCGAGGGCGCGCCGGCCGTCGGTCTGTGCGGGGCGAGCGCCAGCGTGCTCGAAGCCGCGCGCCGCAAACCGATCGTCACCAGCGAAGGGGTCGTCGATTTCGGCGAGGTCGGCGATCTCGAACCCGCCAACCCGGCGCTGCTCAATGCGCTGATCGAGAACGGTTTCATTCCCGTCGTCGCGCCGCCGGCGAGCGACGGCCACGGCGGCTTCCTGAACGTCAACGCCGACCTGGCCGCGGCTTCGATCGCCGTGGCGATGAAGGCGCGCAAGCTGGTTCTCGCTACCGGCGCGCCGGGAATCCTGCGCGACATGAACGACGCGCATTCGCTGGTTTCTGCGCTGACGCTGGCCGATCTGATCACCATGGAAGACGCCGGCGTGTTGCAGGCGGGCATGAAAGTGAAGGCCAAGGCGATTCGGATCGCGCTCGAAGGCGGAGTCGATCGCGTGCACGTCGTCTCCGGCGCGGACCCCGAGGCGCTGCTCGTCGAGTTGTACACGACGCAAGGCGCGGGCACGCTCGTCACGCGTGAACCCGAACGCGCGCCCGACAGCGCGCCGAGCCTGAGCGGAGCGAGCGCGTGAGCGAAGTTGCCGAACTGTTGCGCGAACTGGTCCTGATCCAGAGCATCTCGGGTGCCGAGGATGAGATCGCCGCTTTCGTGTGCAACTTCCTGGCCGCGAACGGCATCGAATCCGAGCGACTTGGCAACACCGTGCTCGCAGTGCTCGCGCGCGGTTCGGGGCCAAAATTGCTGCTGAATTCGCACCTCGACACGGTGCCGGTCGGTCATGGCTGGACGCGCGATCCGTTCCGCGAGGACTGGCATGACGGCCGGCTTTACGGCCGTGGTTCCAACGACGCCAAAGCCAGTGTCGCGGCGATGTTGACTGCGCTGGTCGCGCTGAAAACGTCGGCGGGCAAACTGCGCGGCGAAGTCTGGCTGGCACTCACGGCGTGCGAGGAGACGACCAATGCCGGCATGACGGCGACGATCGAACGGCTGGGACTACCCGACGGCGCGGTCACCGGCGAACCGACGGGTCTTGGCGTCGTGCGCGCGCAATCGGGTCTGGCTGTGCTCACGGCCGAGTGGCGCGGGCGCGCCTGTCACGCCGCCCACGTCGCGCGCGTCGAACACGACAACGCGCTGCTTGCCGCCGCCCGCGAACTGGGCAATTGCGCGCCGTACGTCGAAGTCGGCCGCGAACATCCGTTGCTCGGCAAGAGCACGCTGGTCGCGACGGTCTTCGAATCCGGGCAGCGCCACAACGTGGTGCCCGATCGCGCGCTCGCCGTGTTCGACGGCCGGATCGCACCGCCCTACACGGCAGCCGACGGCGTCGATGCTCTGGCGAGTCGCATGCCGAACGCGAAGATCGCTGCTCGTTCTGCGCGCCTAGGTCCGATTGAAACGGCAGAGGACCATCCGCTCGTGCGCGCCGCGCTCACAGCTGCGGGCCAGAGCACAGCCATCGGTTCATCGACCCTGTCCGACATGGCGCTTCTGCAGGGCGTGGCCTGCGTGAAGTGCGGGCCCGGTGAAACGGCGCGCTCGCACACGCCCGACGAATTCATCTTGC
>JANMRV010000058.1:0-1359 GCA_031388685.1 Planctomycetota bacterium | reverse complement strand
TCGTCCCAATCGCGAAACAAGCCGGCGCCGAATGGATGGACCTCTCCCGCGCCTTCGTCGACGCGAACGGCGTCCTCTCGAAGACCCTGATGCCCGACCTGCTGCACACCAACACGCGCGGCTACGAAGTCTGGGCCAACGCGATCCGCGACCCCCTGACGCGCTGGATGAACGGTGCCCGGTAATTCACCGGCGTTTATTACACGCCCCACACCGACGGTCGGCAGAACGGTGCCTGGCACCGAACTGTCCGATTCGCTGATTTTTCGGGCCCCGATTGGGTTCGGCCGGAGTTGGATGGGGTGGCGTGGAAAACCCGAGGGTCGATGCCGAGTTCGTGCTGGAGCACCAGAGCTATGTGAAGCGCCTGGCGCGCGGTCTCGTGTTCGACGAGGCGCAGGCCGACGATCTCGCGCAACAGGTCTGGCTCGCGGCGCTCGAACATCCACCGGCCCACGGTCATGCACTGCGCGGTTGGCTGGCGACGATCGCGCGCAATTTGGCATCGCTGTCGCGCCGGGGCGCGGCGCGGCGCGAACTGCGCGAGCATAGCGCAGCGCGCGACGAGTCCGTCGCTGCCGCGGACGAGCTTGTGCTGCGCGAGAACTTGCGCGCCAGCCTCGTGCAAGCCGTGCTCGCGCTCGACGAGCCGTTCCGCGAAGCGATCATCCTGCGCTACTTCGACGAACTTGCGCCACGCGCCATCGCCGCGAAGCAGGGCGTGCCGATCGCGACCGTCAAGTCGCGACTCAAGCGCGGCCTGGCCGATTTGCGCTCGCGCATGGACCGCGAAGGCGGCGGGCGCGCGGCGTGGTGTCTTGCGTTCGTCCAAAAACTGCGCATCGAACCTTCGAGCGCGAGCCTTGCGGCCTTCAGCGCCAAATCACTTGCCGGCGGAGTACTGCTCATGACTGCTTCCCAGAAAATCGTCATCGCCGCGGCGGTGATCGTTGCGGCACTGATCGGTTGGCGCGTGGTTTCGCCGAACATGGAATCGGGAGCAGCTGTGTCCCTCGAGGCGCCCGCCGCCGAAGCTCCGGCCCTTGTGGCATCAGCGGAGACTGCGCAGGTTGAGACCCGCAAACCGGTGAAGACCGTAAGCGAGAGCCTCGCGCCATTCTTCGGAAGGCAGAAACCGCGCGCGAAGAAGACCGGGCCCGGTGATCTCGACGTGACTGTCTTGACTATGCCAGGTCGCGTGCCGCTTGCGGACGTGACTGTTCAGGTGAGTCCAGATTACCTCTTCGAATCACGGGATCGAACGATCACAGCGCGGACGAATTCCCTCGGCGTAGCGCACTTTGAGCAGCTCGCGGAAGGCAATGTCGGGATCAGTTGCGATCGGGCGAGCGAAGGCGG
>JANMRV010000862.1:0-4987 GCA_031388685.1 Planctomycetota bacterium | reverse complement strand
CAGCACGTCATCCATCGCGGTCCACGCGCCGACGTCGCTCCAGAAGTAGTCGATCGGCAGCGTGCGCACGTCGGACTCGCGTTCCATGACAGCGACGTCGATCGAGAGCTTGGGCAGGCCGGCGTAGACTCTTTCCAGTTCCGCCCCCAAGGGCAAACCGGCAAGCGGCCTGATCACATTCGGCGCGTGGCGTTCGAGGGCGCCGAGAATGGAATCCGTGCGCCAGGCGAAGATTCCTGCGTTCCACAGGAACCCCCCGGACGCTAGGAATTCCCGGGCCCGCGCCTCGTTCGGCTTTTCGACGAAACGGCGCACCGCGAACACCGGAAGGTCTGTGCGATTTCCGATGGCGGCACCGAGTTCGATGTAGCCATATCCGGTCGCAGCGCGCGTCGGGCGGATGCCGAAGGTGATCAGCGCGCGGCTCTCCCGTGCTTCGTCGAGACCGGCCCGCAGGCTCGTGCGCAACTTCGCGACGGGCCGGATCACGTGATCGGCCGGCAGCACGACCTGCAAGGAATTCGGCTCTCGCCGCGCGATCTCCAGCGCTGCCCAGGCCACGCACGCCGCCGTGTTGCGGGCGCAGGGTTCGAGCAGCAGGTTCTCGCGCGGCAGTCCGGGCAGTGCCTTGGCCAGCGCCTCGGCCTGACTGTGGGCGCTGACGACCAGCGTGCGCTCCGGCGGCACGAGCCCCTCCAGCCGCGAAAGCGTCTGAGCGACGAGTGCCCTCGGCTCGCCGATCGGCAGGTACTGTTTGGGCAAGCGCCTGCGGCTCGCGGGCCAGAAGCGCGTGCCGGAGCCCCCGGCCATGATCACGGCGAACGTTTCCATCGGCGGGGCACTTATGCGCTGCGCGGGCGCCGATCGCAAGCGCGCGCTGACTTCCTCAGAAGCGGGTGGGCAGGGGACTCAGGCCGGGCAGGGGTAGTTCGCGCTTGCCGTGCTCGGTGGACTGGAAGAACGAGAGCGCGCCCTTGAGCACGATTTGCGGCCGCGACATGTCTCCGTGCACGGAAACCGAAAGCAGGTTGTTCTGGATCCAGTACAAGAGGCGTGTCAGCGGGCCGAGGTTGTCCACCAGGCTGTAGCGCACGAAAAGGTCGTGGTTGAGGCGGCCGTCGAGATCCAGCGTGCCGGAGCCGACGAGTTGCAGCAGCGGACTCTCCAGGTGGATCGCGTCCATTCGAACTACGCCGGCTCCAAGCGAAAAACGGCTCTTCATGCGCTCGAACACGGCGCTGGAGTCCAGGCCCAGTTGCGAAAGCAGGTCGCGCATCACGGGGATCGACCACAGCCGCGTATCGCGCATGTGCACCCAGCCGTCGCCGACGATGTCGGTCAACTTTTCCAGGCTGCCCGCAAGCCGGATTTCCGCGTCGAGGTAACCCGTGTCGGCGAATTCCGATTGAAACATGCCGCGCAGCAGTCCGCCGAGCAGCACGTCGCGCAGCGCGAGTCCCAGTTCGAAACGGTAGGGATCGAGCAGGTCCATCGTGAATGCAGGGCCCGAAGCCGAAGTTCGCGCGCGCTCATCGGGGCCGTTGACCTGCGCCAGGTCGCCGATCCGGCCGCCCTCGAGTTCCCCCGACAGGTCGAGGATCGACAGGCGCGGCTGGATGTAAGTCACAAGCATGCGCGCCGACTGGAGTTTGCGATTCGCGATGCTGCCATCGAGTCCTTCGACTCGCGCCCAAGCGCGCACGTTGCCACCCTCGAGCACCAGTTCGGACAGGTCCACCTGCGCGCGATGGATCGACAGCGGCAAGCCGAGGTCGACGTAGGCGTCGCGCGGGCGCACGTCGCCGGAGAGCACGAGTTTGGGATCGCCGCGCTCGCTCTTGCCGAAGAACTCGAGCTTCGCGTCCTCGAAATCGATCCAGCCCGAGAGGTGCAGGCGATCGATGGCCGCGGCGACGGTGTCCGGATCGAGGAAAAGGCTCAGGTGTTCGCGATCGAGCGGTACCCCGCGCGCCTGGACGCCCGTGGTGAAGTGCACTGCGCCGTTCTCCTCGACGAAACGCGCGTCGTTGAGCGTGACGGCGGTACTGCCTAGGCGCGCCAGGATGTGTTCGCCGGTCAGCACGCCCTCGCGCTGCACGAGTTCGCCCCACAAACCGGAGAGCCCGAATCCTCCGCTGGTCTCGGTGCGAAACGAATTGTCGCGCAGGAAGACGCGGTACACGCCCTCGTTGCGCGCCGGGCCTGCCGCGGGAGTCGAAATCGAGACCCCCGCGCTGAAATCGATGCGGCCGTCGATCGACAGCGCCTGCAGATCGAAACCGCGCCCGCCTGAGCCGCCCGCGAACGCTTCGCGGAAGGCGCCGACCAGGCCGCGATTGGTCAGGTCGATGCCGGCGCCGGCGACTTCGATGCGATCGGTACCTGTGTCCCCGAAGGTCGCAGCGCAAGCGACGCGCGCATCCTGCGGCCATTCGCCGACCAGTGGAGCGATGCGCGTCGTGAACGACGACACGCCCGCGCGCCCGCCCTCGCTGCCCTGGACCACGACGCGGCCCTGCACGTTGCGGGTGGGAGTGGAGAAACTCGTCGGAGTCAACTGCACTTGTCGCGGCTCGATCTCGACGCGGAAGGCAATCGGATCGCCGGGCCGTGCTCGCGCCGCGCGCAGGTTCACGTCGGCCTTGCCGGACGGCTGGAACATGTCGAGCGCCTTGCCCACGCCCGGCCAGGTCGCTGCGATCACTTCGCGGTCCGACCCGCGCAACGCCATGCCGCGCACGGCGACGTCGAAGTCCATCAACAAATCGTGCTCATCGAGCTTCGGGGCGTTCGGCTTGGAAGCGTCGTGGGCCGCGAGAACAAACGTGGGGTCCTCCTGCACACGGCCGCGCACGCGCACGCTTTCCGCTGTCGGAGTCGTGCCCGCCACGTCGAAGCTGATCCCGAACAAGGCGCGCGGATCGATCTCCAGGTCGATCCGGCCCTGGCCGTGATCGAGCGCGATCGGCAGGCCCTCCCAGGTCAGCTGAAGTTCCTTGGGATAGACCTCGAAGTGTCCGGCCACGCCGTTGGTGGCTGCATCCGACATCAATCGGCCGCTGCAGTCGGCTGTGCCCGCGGCCGGCCGGAATGCGGGCCAGATCCAGGCTGTGCCATTCAGCCCCTCGACACCTTTGCGCATGGCCGTGCCGACGTTGAGCCCCTGTCCACGGAAGTCGAGCACCAGCTCGGGAAAACCTGGACCGCTCGGACTCCTGCGCGCGGCGGCGATCACGCCGTCGACCTGCGCCAGCGCCTTGCCGCTGCCTTCGTCGACAGGGTTTCCTACGACTTCGAGCAGGCCCACCTGGAACGCGCGCGCCTGGCTCTGGTCGAAGGCTGCACAAACGCGGCCGCGAAGATTCTGGACGGGCAGGGGGAAACCCTGCCTCGTTCCGCCCGAGCTGGGCTGGAATCCCGCGTACGCCGCCCTGAAATCGCCGTCCAACCGGACGTCGACCGCCCCGCTCCAGTGCTGCTCGCGATCAAGCGCCGCGGCAATGGCGAGATCCGCCTTGCCCTGCGGCTCGAGCGCATGAAACGATTCGGAAACAAGCGTCCACAGCCCGAGCTCCGCGAGCGCCTCGGCCGAGATCTCGCAGGATTTGATGCGCAGTTCCCCGGACAGGCTGCGCCCTGGACCGGCGGCTTGGCCCAGGCGCGCGAACGCCTCGAGTTCGCAATCCCTCCATTGTCCGCTGCCGGCTGCCCTTGCGCTCCACGAGCGCGGATCGAACCAATCGCGACCGTTTTCGAGCTTGCAGCTCGCCTCCAGATCGATGTCGAGATTTCGCAGTGCCAGGCGGCTGGCGGCACGCGTCAGCGAGCCATCGACGAGTCGCGCGCGAAACGCGAGGCTCGAGTGTGCCTTGGGGTCGAGCGAAAGTTCCGCACGACAATCGAGCCTGAGCGTTCCTGTCGGGTCCAGATCTCGCAGGCCCTCGATCTCGGTACCTGGCGGCAGCGCGGCTGTCGAAAGGGAAAACCGGCCGTCGAAAGGTGCAACGACAGAATTCCCGCTCGCTCCACACGCCCTTGCATGTAGATCGCGGCTTCAAGGTTGCCGGAATCAGCCAGGCTTGGCGCGAGCACACCCCGCAGTTCCGCGCGGCCATCGGCGGCGTGGAGGAAGACCGCGTCGACGGAACCCAGCGGGATGTCACCCAGGCGCGGATCCCCGACATCGAATTGCACGCCGTGGATCTCGATCGGCGGGAACGCTGCGACATCGGCGAGGATTTGCGGCGCCGGCGCTTGCGGCGGCTCGCCCGCGCCGCGGCCCAGCGAAGCGAGTGCGTCGAACAGTTCCGTCGAGAGCCGCACGCGTCCGCCGTCGATGCGCACGTGCTTCACTCGCCGCGCCGCCGGCGCGAAGGCTGAGAGGATCAGCGTCGCGCGGTTGATGCGCGCCAGTCCGCCGTCCACCCCAAGCGCCAGGCCATGCAGCGTCAGCCCCGGTGTGAACCAGTCCAGTTCGACGTCCTCGATGTCGAATTCCGTCCCGCTCGCCGTCAGCTCCGCGCGCACCCGGCCGCGTACCAGGTCCGCGAGCCAGCCGCTTTTCTCGAGCGTGAAGAGCACGACACCACAGAAGGCCAGCGTGCAGGCCAGCGCGAAGCACGCGAACAGCAGCACGCGTCCGAAAATCTCGACCAGCCGCTTCATCGGGTGAACTTGCCCAGAAGCATGGGTCACTGCTCGGTGCGCGGTCAAGCGCGCGCGAAATTCGGCGGCGTGTGGAGAGGCAATGCAGCGGACAGTTCGGCCGCCTGGCGCGGTCTGGGCGCCAGTACGTCGGCTCCGCCACGGAAGATGCGCTCCACGCGCCGGCCCACCGAACAGGTGATCTCGTAGGGAATCGTGCCGGCCTGCTTCGCGACCTCTTCGAGCGTGATCTGCGCATCCCCGTCGCGGCCGAAAAACGTGACACGATCGCCGACGCTGACGCCGGGGATGTGGCCGACGTCCACGGTGGTGTAGTCCATCG
>JANMRV010000845.1:0-3094 GCA_031388685.1 Planctomycetota bacterium | reverse complement strand
CGTCTTTCAGACGTGCGATGTCTCGCGGGTTTTCCAGGTCGAAGTGCGTGACCTCGCGGCGCGAGTGGGCCGCGACATGCAGCGCGAGCGTAGTCTTGCCGATCTGCCTCGGGCCGAGGATCCCGACGACGGGATAATCGCCGATCAGCTCCTTCAGCCTTGCATGTTCGGTTCGACGGCCCAGCATGTGCCTTCCAGGCTACCATGAATTATCGGATCCATGCTCCGAATTTTCATGGAATTGGATGGTTGCGAAGCCACAAATGAAGCCGCTCGGCGATTCTCATGCGAGACCATCCAAAGTCAACTTTCACGGGGCCGGCGGGCGTTGCGGCACTTGCGGCTGCTTGCCGCCGGGATTGAGCCCGATCGTCGCCGGATTTTGCGCCTTGGGGGGAGGCTTGCAGGTGCCTCGACTTCGCGCGCCGCACTTTCAAGAAAGCTCGCCATGCTGCTCGGCCTCACTCCGACACTGAAGTTCGCGATCCAGGCCCTCGCCGCACCGACAGCCGTCGCGCAAGATCAAGTCTGGCCGCGCCAGTTCGTGACCGTCAGCAATGAAGCCTGCTGGAGCGCCGCGCCGGCCGACAGCCGCTCCGCACGGCCGTCCAGGGTTGCCGGCGATCCCAAACTGAACTTTATTTGTTCGCCTCATTCATAAAGCGCAGCGCGACCGCCGCATTGTTGCCGCTCGTGTGCGCACCCGTCCGTAGGGGATCGTGAGCCACTCGAGGCTAGATTGGGCCGACGGTTCTTTCTCGCTGCCGGCCGGAGTCTTTTGCGCTCCATGGGTTTGGAATCCACGGAGCCAGACGCATCGAACTGACTTTCACGGCGGCCATTCCTTGAAGGAGGATGCCATGAAAACCGCATTTGCTCTTGGTGTGTTGGCTGTCTGCTTGGTTCCCTCGATCGCGCTCGTGCAAGCCGATGTGCAACGGCCCGCGCCGCCGCCCGTCTGCGTGAACACGATCGTGCACGAGCCGCTGTTCATCTACGAGGTCCTCGGTTCGTCGCTGATCGGGCCGTTCGACAGCACGCTGACCGTGTATGCCGACGGCACGCTGAAGCTGGCCGACGCCTATGCGATTGACCGCGGCCAGTGCGTCCGCACGCAGACCACGCCGAGGATCGTGAATGGCCTGCAACAGGCGTTGTTCGATGCCGGCGGATTCGCGCTGTGTGACGATACTCAGATCGTGACCGACGTGCCGCTGCACACGCTGACGCTGCTGAACGCTGCCGAGAACCCGACCGTGCACACGTTCTCCTATTGGGTCGGCGACGGAGACTATGCGGCGGTCGATGCGCTGCTCGCGAATTTCGTCGCCGAGCAGTTCCCGGCGAACTACTGAGTCGCTGACGGGGGCTCGAAGCCGCGGCGATCCGCGCGGGAAAGTGAGACGCACAGGCCGCTTTCCCGCGCGGATCGTTCGTACCACGGACGATGGACCGCGCCTCAGTGCATGCTGGTCATCTCGCCGATGCGATGCAGCTTCATCACATTGGTCGAGCGCGAAACGCCGGGCGGCACGCCGGCGACGAAGATCACTTCCTCGCCCTGCAAGACCATGCCGCGCTCGAGCAGCAGGAGTTGAGCTGAATGCAGCATCTCCTCCAGGCTCGGTTCCTGGCGGAACAAGAGCGGCGTGACGTGCGAGAGGATCGTCATGCCGTTCAACGTGCGCGGATTCGGTGTCAAGGCGATGATTTCCGCTTCGGCGCGGTAGCGCGAGAGCAGACGCACGGTGTTGCCGCTCTCGGTGAAGCAGATGATCTTGCGAATGCCGAGCGCCTCGGCCGCCTGGGCCGCCGCCAGCGCCGTCGCGTTGGAAAACGTCGGCTCGGCCTCGCGAAAGCGCACGCGCGGAAGATCGTGGTAGCGGCTGCTCGCTTCGATCGCGCGCGAGATGCGCGACATGGTCTCCACGGCCTCGATCGGATGATCCCCCACCGCGGTTTCCGCCGACAGCATCACAGCGTCCGTGCCGTCGAGCACAGCGTTGGCGACATCCGTGACTTCGGCGCGCGTCGGCCGCGAGCTCTTGACCATCGACTCGAGCATCTCGGTCGCGGTGATCGAGAACTTGCCGGCCTTGAGCGCTTCGCTGATGATCTGCTTCTGCGCCAGCGGCAACTGTTCGAGCTTGAGCTCGACGCCCAGATCGCCGCGCGCGACCATCACGCCGTCGGCCGCCTCGAGAATGCTCTTGAGATTCGTCAAGGCGAGCTGACGCTCGATCTTGGCGACCATCAACATGCCCGGCGCCAGGATCCGGATGCGCTCGATTTCGTCGGCGCGGCTGACGAAGCTGATGCCGAGGATGTCGATGCCCAGCTCGCGGGCGAGTTCGATGTGTCCGCGGTCCTGCTCGGTCGGCAGTTCCATGTTCAGGAGGCTGTCGGGCAGGTGCACGCCCTTCTTGTCGTTGATCGAACCGGAGCGACGCACGCGCGCGTACACGACACCGTCCTCGACGCGCGTCGCGATCAACTCGACCGCCGCGTCGGCGAGCAGGATGCGATTGCCGGGCACGACGGCTGTAATGAAGCCTGGGATGTTCACCGGCACGTCCTCATCGCGCGTCGAGCGCTCGCCCTCGATCAGGCGGACTTCATCGCCCACGGAGAGCTTGCGCGCGCCGCCGGGAACGAAGCCAAGTCGCATCTTCGGTCCCTGGATGTCGGCCAGGATGCCGACCGCGACGCGCTTTTGAAGCGCTGCCTCGCGCACCTTGATCACGCGTCGGCGATGGTCCTTGGCGTCGCCGTGGCTGAAGTTGATCCGCGCCACGGACATGCCGGCATCGATCATTTCCGGCAGGCGGTCCTCGGAGGCCGGGCCGATGGTGGCCACGATCTTGGTTGCCGCGTGGCTCGAGTCCAGGCGCGGTGCGAGACGGTCCAGGTCGACGTTCTTGGTGGGCATGGTTGCGGGGCGAGAGTTCGCGTCTGCCGCGGACCGGCCAGGGTCCGTCGCAGGCGCAGCTTGTGCGAGCTTTGCATCGTAGCGCGCCGGATGCCTGACTCCTCGCTGAACTGCCGCCGTCGGGCACGCTGCGGCGAAGTTGTCGGTGCAACTCGACGTGGCCGG
>JANMRV010000823.1:0-1678 GCA_031388685.1 Planctomycetota bacterium | reverse complement strand
ACAGGCGTTGCACGCCTTCGCTCCAGTCGAGCGCACGCTCCGGATCGCGCGCGGCGACTTCGAGCACCACACGCAGCGCCACGCTCGGATCGACGTCCGAAGTCTCGACCTGGTCGAGCACCAGGTCTTCATACATCGTCTTGCGCGTGGCGATCACGCGCTCGCGCTCAGCGTCCCATTCGAGCGAGTTCTCGACGTGAAACGCGCCACCGGCGACTTCGGCGAGCCACTCGCGACGGATCGCACTGGCCTGGCGCACTCGAGCGCGCAAGAACTCGCCGCGTTCGCCAAGGTCGGCTTCGAGCACGACGAACAACGGCTCGTCGTGCAGCACGCTCTCGTCGCCCAGAGCGATGCCGGTTCCGCCGAGCAAACGGCCGTCGCGCGAACCGGCCGCGTTGAGACAGGCTACGCGATCAGGGAAGGCCGTGAAGATGATCCAGAGCAGTGTCTCTTCGTCGGCAGTTTCGGCATTTGCAATGCGCGAGAATGCGCGTTGCGCGGAGCGTTCGAGCTGGGCCTGCACGCGTTCGACGTTGCGCACCACATTGCGATCGAGCTCGATGCCCGCGCCGTGATCGCGGCCCAGGATCAAGTCGGCGCGCGCGAGCAGATCGCTCGGGCCGCTCGAAAGTCGCGCGCCGTGTTCTCGCGAACGCCGCACGATGTCGCGTTCTCCGAGCAGCGCTGCGAACAACGCGGCTTCGCGCAGGTGCCCGCACTGTGCGCCGGAGTGCAGCAGACGCGCCAGTCGCGGATGGGCGGGGATGCGCGCCAGTTCGGCTCCTAGCGCTGTCGCCGCGAGCGTCGTCGGATCGAGCGCGCCCAGGCGAATCAACAATTGCTCCGCGCGCTCCAAGGCGCCTGGCTCGGGCGCTTCGAACCAGCCGAATTGCTTCAAGTCGCGTTCGCCCCAGACGTGCAACTCCAGGGCCGCAGAGCACAAATCGACGCGACGAATTTCTGGGATTTCGTGCTCGCGCCGGCGCGTCTCGCTCGCGGCGCTCCACATGCAATAGACACGCCCAGGGCCGAGCCGGCCGGCGCGGCCCGCGCGCTGTGTCGCGGAAGCGCGGCTGATCGGAACCAGTTCCAGGCGATCGATGCCGCGGCCGGGATCGTGCGAAGCGCTGCGCGCGAGTCCGCAGTCGACGACCGCGCGCACGCCGGGCACCGTCAGCGAAGTTTCGGCCACATTGGTCGACAAGATCACTTTGCGCCGGCTCGCAGGAGCGAGTGCGCGATCCTGTTCGTCGGCGCTCTGATCGCCGTACAGCGGCAGCAGGAGCCAGTCTTGCGCGCGGGCCAATCCGGCGAGTTCCGTCTGCGTGCGCAGGATCTCGCCGACTCCGGGCAAGAACACCAACACGTCGCCCTCGCCCTCGGCCAGCGCGCGCCGCACCGCTGCTGCGGTCCTCACGTGCAGCGGCCGATTTTCTTCGACTTCGCAACGTTCGATGACGAGCGGAAAGACGCGGCCTTCGACTTCGACCAGCGGCGCATTGCCGAGGAACGCGCGCACCGGCTCGGCTTCGAGCGTCGCCGACATGACGACGATCTTGAGATCGGGCCGCAGCGTGCGTTGCACCTGCGCGCACAACGCGAGCGCCAGGTCCGCGTGCAGACTGCGCTCGTGAAATTCGTCGAGCACGACCACCGACACTCCGGGCAGCGAGGG
>JANMRV010000251.1:0-1486 GCA_031388685.1 Planctomycetota bacterium | reverse complement strand
TCGAGCGGAGTTCCTTCGACCGTCGCCCCCATCAACGTCCGACCTTAACCGGAGCCGGCTTGTTTTCACCGGGTGCTGCGATGCGGCGTGCGTCGCGCGCCGCCGGATCGACCTGCGGCAATCCCTCAGCCAGCGCCGCCGGAATGCTCTCGAGTCGGCCGCGCGAGAAGAACAGCGCTACTTGCGTGCCGCGCTGCGGAATCAACCAGGCATTCGGCAACCAGATCGTCTGCTCGACACATTCGGGCAGTGCGGCGGTGAGCAGCGTGTAACCCTCGGAGAAGTAGGCGACGTTGATCAGGTTTTGATAGACGTCAGCGGCGAACGTCTCCGCGGCCGACGTGCTCGATGAACTCTTGACCGCAGAGTCCTTGTCCTTCCTCCGAGGATCGGGCGGCAGCATGCGCGATCCGAGATACACCCATTTGTGACGCTGCATGCTGGCGCCGGTCAGCAGGTTGCGCAGCAAATCGTCCACGCGGTAGCAGAACAGTTCGTCCTTCTGACGCCAGACGACATTGAGTTCGAGCCCGTCGCCTTCCGGCAGCGTGACCTCAAAGGAGGAGATTCCCTTGCGCAGTTCCTCTTCGGTCGGCCGCGGATCGCGCGGGTGCCAGCTCGCGTTGCGGCCGGAATGCAGCCCGAGCGAAAGCAGCGCGGTGTTGATCACACTGGCCGGCACTGCGGTGCTGAAAAAGCTCTCGTGGACCGCACCCGCGGGTCCGACCAGCAGGTACTCGAGGAGTTCGTCGCGCACTTCGATGCGCACGGGGATCCACAGCGCGCCCGAACTTGGGTCGAGATGGACATCTTGCTGTTTCAGGGCTTCGACGAGCTTCGTCAGCGCCGGATCCTGCGGCCCGCCCTGCGCGGGAGGATTCTTTGAACTCGAGTCGGCACTCGGGCTGAGCAGCATGGCCGCCAGCAGCGCGGCAAGTCCGGACGTAACAAGACGCGCAAGGCCGATTTGCGGACGCATGGCTATGAACATTGAAGCAGTGTAGTTCAGTGGCCGCGCGCGGCCCAAGTCGAGATCGGGACCACTGCCCCAACGCGCAGGAGTCCGGCCGGTTCATGGCCCCCACCGCGCAACCTCTGGGCGGGATAGACTGGCCGTGTGGCCGGGACCCGTGTCTTTCTCAAGCGAGCGGCGCTCGCCCTGACCTCGCTTGTCGTGCTCGACGTGGTTTCGAGCCTGACCTGGTTGCGTGAAGGCAGGGTCGGCAAGCGTCCGCTGCCGCCCTTCGGGGTCGAACTGGACGCGCCGCAACTCGCCGTCCTGGCACGGCTGGAAGCCGGCGAATTCAACCCAGACACGGTCATTGGCTGGGATCGAGAACTGGGTTGGTGTGTCCGTCCGCTCGCGGAACGTCCCAATGGAAGAGTCCACATCAATGCGCGCGGTCTGCGCGGCCTGCGCGATTACGACGAAGTACCCGCGGCGGGAAAGCTGCGACTGGCCTGTTTCGGCGATTCGTTCACCTTC
>JANMRV010000767.1:0-11942 GCA_031388685.1 Planctomycetota bacterium | reverse complement strand
CGACGCCGACACGGTCATGCCGACCTTCAGCGCCAGATACACGTTCGCCGCGCCGAACACGACGCCCAGCGCGACGCCGACCACGACGGCCTTGAGCGTGAACTCCGCGAGCTCGGGGGCCTGCGACGGTTTCATCGCGGCAGAGTGTAGTTTGCGAATCGGGAAAAATCGTGCCTGGCACCGTACTGTCCGATTCGCAAACTACACTTGCGGCCCCATGGGGTTGACCAGGTTCATCGTTGTTGTCGGCCTGTTCGCGTTGCAGGCGCCGTCCACGGACCATGTGCGCGCCGCAATCGAAGTCGCGGTGAAGGACAGTCCTGACGGCACGGATTTCGCCGAGACGGCCGGCTATCGCGAACTCGTCGGCGCCCTGCTCGAGCTCAAGCCCAACGATGTCGAGGCTCAGCAGCCGACGCCGATCGATTTTGCGCGCAGCATCTCGGAGCCGGCTTCCCAACATGGCGCGTGGATCAGCGCGCAGGGCTACGTGACCGGCAAGGAAACGGTGCGGCTCGAGACTCCGATCGGAAACGTGAAGCAGATCGAGCGCGTCGTGCTCAAGCTCGATCACGACAGAGCCGTCGTCTGCGACCTGATCGGCGATCCGCCGCCGTACAAGGTCCAGGCCGACACGGTCAAGATCTCCGGCGTGTTCTTCCGCACGGTGGCCTTCGAGAACAAGAACAAGGCGGTCGTGACCTTTCCCTACATGCTCGCGCGCTCGATGGAACTCGTCGACACGCCTGCGTCGAGCATGGGCAAGAGCCTGATCAAGGGCGGCCAGAAATTGCTGGCCGGCGTGCTGCTCGGCCTTTTCGGCGTCGTCCTGTTGATCTTCTACCTGCGCCGCTCCGCGCGCTCCGAGACCAGCTGAGCGGTCAGGCGCGGCCAGGCACCCGACCCGTCAGCGCGCGATCCAGCGCACGGTGCGGCCGGCCGTAGGATCACAATTTCAGGAAACGATCGTCACCGTCCTTGGGGCCGAGGCTAGTGTGGGTTGGCTTCGATCCCAAGGCAGTTACCGGCAGGAATTGCGCCCATGATCCGAACTTCTCTGGCCGCTTCGTGCACAGCACTCTTTCTCCTCGCAGGACTCTCGGGCAGCGCGAGCGCGCAGTCCGGCATCCTTGGCTGGGGCAATCAGGCTCTCGACAGCCGGCTGACCGATGATGCGTTCGTCGAGATCGAAGCCGGCGGTTATCACAGCGTCGCGCGGCGGCCCGACGGGTCCGTCGTGGTTTGGGGGCAGAACCTCTACGCGCAATGCAACCTGCCTTTGCTCCCGCAAGGACTCGCCTACACACAGACTTCCGCGGGTGGCTATCACAGCCTCGCACTTCGAAGCGACGGCGCGGTCGTTGCCTGGGGAGCCAGCGGCCAGGGACAATGCAACGTGCCGACGCCTCCGCCCGGTCTTTCATTTGTCGACGTGACGGCGGGTGATCGCCACAGTCTCGCACGGCTCAGCGACGGCTCCGTCGCGGCCTGGGGAAAGAACAATCTCGGCCAGTGCAATGTGCCGGCGCTTGCTCCCGGCCTCAGCTACGTCGAAATCGCCGCGGGGAATGAGTTCACGCTCGCGCGTCGCAGCGATGGATCAGTCGTGGCCGTTGGACGCAACGACTATGGCCAGTGCAACGTGCCCGCGCTGACCGGGGGCCTGAGCTACACGGCGCTGGCTGCCGGCTGGAATCACGCGCTCGCGATTCGCAGCGACGGTGCGCTCATCGCCTGGGGCGACAATTCATTCGGGCAGGGCAACTCGCCCGCGCTGCCCATCGGGACGAGCTACGCGGAAATCGAGGCGGGTGGCCATCACAGCGTCGCGCGACGAAGCGACGGAGCGGTTGTGGCCTGGGGTTCCAACCTGAGAGGCCAATGTATCGTTCCCGCGCTGCCTGTCGGCGTCACCTACATCGGCATCGAAGCAGGTTTCCTGCACAGCGTGGCGCTTCGCAGTGACGGAATCGTCTCCGCCTTCGGGGACAACACCCTGGGCGAGTGCAACGTGCCTGCGCTTGCGAGCGGGCTCAGCTACGTCGAAATCCAGGCTGCGGACAAGTTCATCGTCGCGCGCCGCAGCGATGGTTCGGTCATCGCTTTCGGAGACGACAACAACGGCCAGACCGCCGTGATCCCGCTTCCTGTTGGCCTCGAGTACCGCGAGATTTCCGCCACCTGGTGGCACACCCTTGCACGTCGCAGCGACGGATCGGTTGTCGCCTGGGGCTGGAATGCATTTCATCAGTGCGACGTACCGGCCTTGCCCGCGGGCATCTCCTATGTCCAGGTCGCGGCAGGCTCGGTGCATTCTCTCGCGCGCCGCAGCGATGGATCGACCGTGGCGTGGGGAAGCAACTCGGACGGCCAGTCCATCGTGCCCCTACTTCCCGTGGGGATTTCTTACGTTGACATCGCGGCGGGCGAGCGCCATTCCGTTGCACGCCTCAGCGACGGGTCGGCGCTGGCATGGGGGAACAACGACAACGGACAGTGCAATGTGCCCGTGCTCCCCATTGGGCTGACCTTCGTCGAGATCGCCGCGGGCGGGGGCCACACAATCGCGCGGCTCAGCGACGGCTCCGTGCTTGCCTGGGGCGCCAACTTCTATGGCGAATGCAACGTACCTGCGCTTCCGATCGGATTGAGTTACGTCGAAATCGCGGCCGGTGTTCGTCACTCTGTCGCGCGCAGGAGCGACGGATCTGTCGTGGCCTTTGGATACAACGCGACGGGTCAATGCGATGTGCCCGCGCTTCAAGGCGGCGCCGTGTACACAGAGATCTCGGCGGGCTTCAACTACACGCTCGCGCGTGTGGAAGTCAGTTGCCAGGGAAGCGTCGCGTATTGCACGGCCAAGACGAACTCGCTCGGTTGTTTGCCTGCGATCGGCTCGAGCGGCAACCCGAGCGCGAATTCCGGCAGCGGCTTCAGCGTCTTGGGCACGAACGTGCGCAATCAAAAGGCCGGGCTGCTGCTGTACAGCCTGAACGGCCAGGCCTCGATTCCGTTCCAGGGTGGCACGCTGTGTCTTGCGGGAGCACTCAAGCGCTCGACCAGTGTCAATTCCGGAGGAAGTCCGAGCGGGGACGACTGCAGCGGTGTCTACATGATCGATTTCAACGCGTTTTCCGTTGGCGCTCTCGGCGGGAATCCTCATCCCGCGCTGCAAACTCCTGGCACGGCGGTCGACGCCCAATGGTGGGGGCGCGACCAGGGCTTTGCCGTGCCGAACAACACCACGCTGACTAACGGCCTGCACTTCACGATGTGCAATTGACCGACCGCAGGGTGCCGGACACCCGCGCGCGGCCACTTACCAGTAGCGCTCGGTGTGAATGTGCCCCGGCGCTTTGCGGCGGTGTGGGTGGAAGCCCTTTTCGCCAAGTTGAGCGGAGAGTTGCACGATCATCTCGGGGTTGCCGCAGATGAAGATCTTGGCGTCCTGATGCGTGAGTTCGCGGCCGAAGGTTTCGCGGAACAACTCGGGCTCGAAGAGTTTCTGGACGCGCACCCGCAGGCCCTTCCAGCCGCTATCGATCGGCTCGCGCGTCAACGTGGGCACGTATCGAAAACTCGCATCGCGCGCGGCGAGCGCTTTCAGCTCTTCGTCGTATCCAAGGTCGGCGGCGGTTCGCGCGCTGTGGATCACCGCGGCAGTCTTCCAGCGCTGTTTGCCTTGATAATCGCGCAGCATCGAAAGGAACGGTCCGACGCCTGAACCCGTGGCGACGAAGATCACGTTCGCGCTCGGCGGAACATCCGCGAGCGTGAAGTGACCATAGACCAGCGGATCGAGCCACAGCGAATCGCCCGGCTCGAGTTTCCAGAGTCTGGTCGTGAACACGCCGTGGTCGACGCGTTGGATGTAGAACTCGAAGTAGCCGCGCGCCGAGCATGGCGAGGCGATCGAAAACGCGCGGCGCATCAAACGCGGGTCGGGGCCGTCCTCGAAAAGACCGAGGTTCGAAAACTGGCCCGGCTCGAAGCTCGGCACTTCTCCACGCTCGCGGCCGACGCGCAGGAGCATCAGCGAATCATGGATGTCGCGGCGCGCGACCACACGCGCGTTGTAGGTTTCGTCGGTCATTGGGCCCAAGGTCTAACCGCCGCGGGTGTGCATTTCCAGATGCGGATCGCGGCGCAGTTCGTCGATTTTCGCCAGCGCGGAGCGCTCGTGCTCGGCCAGGCGCAGCATCGCGCCGCGATCGTCGCGCACTCCCCAGCGATCCGAGATCATCGCGCGCAACTCGTTCTCCGAGGCTCCCGCGCGCAGTGCCGCGCCCAAGTCGAGCCCCTGGCGCGCGTACAGACACAGGAACCAACGCCCGTCCGCCGTGAGCCGCGCGCGATCGCAGGAATCGCAGAAGGGCTGCGTCGTCGAAGAAATCACTCCGAAGGTCGTGCCATCGGCGAGCCGGAAACGATCGGCGGGCGCCGAGTTGTTTTCGACGATCGGTTCGATCGCGCCGCGCGATTTGCCGAGTTGCTCGAGAATCTCCCTGCGCGAAACCACGGCCTCTTTCGTCCAGCGCGTCGCTCCGCCGACGTCCATGTATTCGATGTAGCGCAACTCCGCTCCGATCGAGCGCGCATAGTCGAGCATGCTCTCGATCTCGTCGTCGTTCGTTCCGCGCAGCACGACCATGTCGAGCTTCAGCGGCACGAAACCGACCGCGCCGGCGCGCGCGATTCCGGCGAGCACGTTCTCGAGCGCGTCGCGCCGCGACAGCTCGCGGAATCGATCGGGCTTCAACGTGTCCAGGCTCACGGTCAAGCGCTTCAACCCGGCCTTGAAAAGACTCTCCGCCTGCGCCTCGAGCAGCACGCCGTTGGTGGTCAGCGCCAGGTCCTCGATGCCGTGAACCAGGGCCAGCATCCCGACCAGGACGTGCAGGTCGCGGCGCATCAAAGGCTCGCCGCCCGTCAGGCGCACGCGCCGCACGCCCAGTCCGGCGAAGACCCGCGCCAGCGCCGCCAGCTCCTCGAAGCGCAAAAGGCTGGGCTGCGGAAGCCAGGCGTACTCCTCCTCGGGCATGCAGTAGGCGCAGCGCAGGTTGCAGCGGTCGGTGACCGAGATGCGCAGGTTGCCGAGCGGGCGGCCGAAGCGATCGGCGGGGGCGGGGGTAGGGTCCATCAGCCCACCAATATAAGGGGGTGACCCTCAAGACAGAGGGTCCGAAGGGTCGACTCCTGCGCGGAAGTCCTTTTCAAGGAATCCGCATGACCTTCCCCGGCTCGAGACAACCTGGCTGGCGCCTGAAACCGATCGGCAAGTACGGGCTCCCGACTTCCGTCGATATCGAAAGCGCAGGCCTGACGCTGGGCCGCGATCCTTGGAACACCTGCGTCATTTCTGGCGACCACTGGGGCATGGTCTCGCGCGTGCACGCGCGCCTGGAACTCATCGAGGACCGGCTCTTCGTCCGCGACCTCGATTCGTCGAACGGGACTTTCGTCAACGACACGAAGATCGAAAGCGTTGAGCTCTGTTCCGGCGACGTGTTGAAGCTTGGCCCCGATGGCCCCAGGTTCCTGATCTTCGAGGCCGTCGGAGCCGTAACGACCGAGATCGTCGCGGACAAGGCGCTCGTGAAGGCGGCCGCGCGCAGCGGCCTCGCCGGCCTCGGCGAGACGGCCGTGCTCAGTCTGAAGCGCGCGCTGGGTCTCGAAGAAGTGCAGGCGAAGGCCTCGCGCTTCGAAGAACGCCAGAAGCATCAGATGCTGATCGCGGCTTCGGGTCTTTGCATGCTCGTCAGCGTCGGAGTGGTGGCCTTCTCGCATCTGAAGACCGCTGGCAAGGCCGATGTCGCGCGTGTCGAAAAGAAAAGTGAAGCGCGTTCGCAGGAAATCTTTCTCGAGAGCCAACGTCGCGTCGGCGAAGTCGAATTGAAGACCGCCGCACTTCAGGGTGCAAACCAAGAGTTGGCCGCAAGCTTCGAGCGCGGCTTGGTGATGTTCGGCCGGGATCTCGAGCGGCGCATCGCCGATTCGTACGTGGCTCGCGAAGCCTGGGACGAAGAACGCATCGGCCTCGAAACCCAGAGGCTCTTGCTCGAAACGCGCCTGGCGGAATTGAGCGGCGCGAACGACGCGTCCGCGGAAGAGACCGAGCTGCTCGCGAAGCGGCTCGACGAAACGCTGAACAATCTCTCGCTCTACAACCCGGTCGAAATCGAAGCCGAGAAGCTCGAGGAACTCAAACACGTGCGCTCGGCCGTGGTGATGATCGAGTCGCGCGTCGTGTTCCGCGAGCCGGTCAGCAGACGCCTGCTGCATTCGTCATTGGATTCGCGGGGCGAGTCGGAGGTCAACCTGCGCGACGAAGGCAGCGTGCTCGACCAACGCTCGTCGGGCTCCGGTTTCGTGATCTCCGCGAACGGCTTCATCCTGACCAACGCGCATGTGGCCTTGCCTAGCAGTTTCAGGGACCCGCTGGATGTCACCGAGGACAGCCAGGTCTTCCCCGAAGTCGAATTGGAAGTCGTCTTCTCCGGAACCTCGAAGCGTATTCCCGCGCATCTCGTCCAGGTTGACGACGACGAGGATCATGATTTCGCGCTGATCCAGATCGAACCCTTCGAGGGCATGCCGCACCTGCAGATCGTGGACCTCGAATTGCCGCCGCCCGTGGCGGGCACCGAGGTCTTCCTGTGCGGATTTCCGCTCGGCACTTTTGCCGTGCAGGAGGGCGACCGCGTGATCGCCTCGACGCTCAAGGGGATCCTTTCGCGCCGCGTCGGCCCCTACGTGCAGATCGACGCGGGCGTGCACCCCGGAATCAGCGGCGGGCCGGTGACTGACGCGCACGGCAAGGTGATCGGCGTCGTCTGCAGCGTCCAGGCGACGCCCAAGGGCGAAATCGCGGCGGCAATCGGCTACGCCCTGCCCATCGGTTCCGCGCTGCGCGTGCTGCCGGCCGAAGCGATGCGCTGAGTCGCCGAGGCCACGGGCTCGCAGGGCTCGCGGCCGTGCTCTAAGATCACGGCTTCCACCAGGCCCGACCCACGCAGCGGGACGGCCCGCGCGACCTGGCGGCGGAATTTGGAGGCGAGTGTCGCCAAAGACCGGGATTGCACCAATGTCCGGGTCGATTTTGCCCCCCTGAGGACATCTTCGGTGACCAGCTCCGCCAGCCCCTCGTTCCTGCTTCCGACCGACACCTTCGTCCGCCGCCACATCGGGCCCGACGAGAGCAACATCAAGGCGATGCTCCAGACGATCGGGCTGAAGAGCCTCGACGAACTGGTCAGCGAGACCGTTCCGGCGGACATCCGCTTGAATCGAGCGCTTGCGCCGATGACCGCGAACGAGCCGCGCGGTGAGCACGAAC
The DNA here is from genome assembly GCA_031388685.1 of Planctomycetota bacterium. GTDB lineage: Bacteria > Planctomycetota > UBA1135 > UBA1135 > JADJQU01. Next base: position 4,606 of record JANMRV010000767.1, on the reverse strand, counting down.
TGCTCGCGGAGTTCCGCGCGAGTTGCCAGAAGAACGAAGTCTTCCGCTCGTTCATAGGCATGGGCTATTCCGGCACGGTCGTTCCGCCGGTGATCCAGCGCAACATCCTGGAGAACCCGGGTTGGTACACGCAGTACACGCCCTATCAGGCCGAGATCGCGCAGGGCCGGCTCGAGGCGCTGCTCAACTTCCAGACCATGATCAGCGATCTGACCGGTCTGCCGATGGCCGGCGCGTCGCTGCTCGACGAAGCCACCGCCGCCGCGGAAGCGATGAGCATGTGCTACGGGATTTCACGCGAGGCGCGGCACACGTTCTTCGTGTCCGATCGCTGCCACCCGCAGGTGATCGCGGTCGTACAGACGCGCGCGAAGGTGCTCGACATCAAGATCGTCGTCGCGGCGATGGAGAAGTTCGACTTCGCCTCGGGCGACATCTTCGGCGCGCTCTTGCCCTATCCCTGCAGCGACGGGGCCGTGGTAGATCTCGAGCCGATCGTGAACAAGGTCCACGCGGCCGGCGCGCTCGCCGTGGTCGAGGCGGACCTGCTCGCGCTCACATTGTTGCGCGCGCCCGGCGAATTCGGCGCGGACATCGCCATCGGATCGGCCCAGCGCTTCGGCGTGCCCTTCGGTTTCGGCGGCCCGCACGCGGCCTATCTTTCGACGAAAAGCGAGTACAAGCGCGAAATGCCCGGCCGTTTGATCGGCGTGTCGCGCGATGCGCGCGGCAATCGAGCGCTGCGCATGGCACTGCAGACGCGCGAGCAGCACATTCGCCGCGAAAAGGCGACCTCGAACATTTGCACGGCGCAAGTCCTGCTGGCTGTCATGGCCGGAATGTACGGCGTCTACCACGGACCCGCTGGTTTGAAGGCGATCGCGACGCGCGTGCGCGGAATGACGCTGACCTTGGCGAAGGGCCTCGAGAAACTGGGCTTCAAGCTCGAGCATGCGAATGTGTTCGACACGCTGGCGGTGAATGTCGACGACTCGGGCGCGCTGCTGGCGAAAGCGCGCGCGAAGCGCATCAACTTGCGCGCGCTGTCCGCGAAGTTGGTTGGCATTTCCCTGGACGAAACCACGGAAGTGCGCGATGTCGCGGCGATTCTCGAAGTCTTCGGCGGTGCGCGCGCGAGCAGCCTGTCCGTCGTGGAGCTTGCTTCACAGGTTTCGCTGACCGTTTCCGCGCCGCATGCGCGCAAGAGCGCGTACCTGACCCATCCAGTGTTCAACAGCTACCACTCCGAGCACGAGATGCTGCGCTACATGCGCGGGCTCGAAGCGAAAGACCTTTCGCTGACGCACTCGATGATTCCGCTCGGTTCGTGCACGATGAAATTGAACGCCACCTCGGAAATGGTTCCGGTGACGTGGCCTGAAGTCGGCGGCATCCATCCCTTCGCGCCGGCCGAGCAGACCAAGGGCTATCAGGAACTGTTCGCCAACCTCGAGCGCGCGCTGCTGGAAATCACCGGATTCCACGGTGTTTCTCTGCAGCCGAACGCGGGCTCGCAGGGCGAGTACGCCGGCCTGCTCGTGATCCGCGCCTACCACGATGCGCGCGGCGACAAGCATCGCAACGTCTGCCTGATCCCGACTTCGGCTCACGGGACCAATCCCGCCAGCGCCGTGATGTGCGGCATGAAAGTCGTCATCGTCGCCTGCGACGCCAGGGGCAACGTCGATGTCGCCGACCTGCGCGCCAAAGCAAGGGAGCACGCGGCCAATCTCGCCTGTCTGATGATCACCTATCCGTCGACGCACGGCGTCTTCGAAGAATCGATCCGCGAGATCTGCAAAGTCATCCACGACAACGGCGGCCAGGTCTACATGGACGGCGCCAACATGAATGCTCAGGTCGGTCTGTGCCGGCCCGGCGATTTCGGCGCGGATGTGTGCCACTTGAACCTGCACAAGACCTTCTGCATCCCGCACGGCGGCGGCGGACCGGGCATGGGCCCGATCTGTTGCGCGAAGCAACTGACGCCGTTCCTGCCGGGTCACCCGGTGGTCACGGTCGGCGGCGCGCAGAATTGCGGCACGGTCAGTGCGGCGCCCTGGGGCAGCGCTTCGATCCTGCCGATCTCGTGGATCTTCATCGCGCTGATGGGCTCCGCGGGGCTCAAACGCTCGACCGAGATCGCGATCCTCAACGCCAACTACATGGCCGCGCGACTGAAGGGCCACTACGACGTGCTCTTCACCAACGCCAAGGGCCGCGTCGCCCACGAGTTCATCATCGACCTGCGTCCGTTCGAGCATTCGGCCGGCGTCGTGTCCGAGGATGTCGCCAAGCGTCTGATGGACTATGGTTTCCACTCGCCGACGATGTCGTTCCCGGTGGTCGGAACGCTGATGATCGAGCCGACGGAGTCGGAGACGCGCGCGGAACTCGATCGTTTGTGCGACGCGCTGATTTCGATTCGCGAGGAGATCCGGCGCATCGAACAAGGCCAGGCCGATCGCGCCGACAACGCGCTCAAGCACGCGCCGCACACCGCGGCGGTGATCATGGCCGACGCGTGGAGTCACAAGTACTCACGCGAAGAGGCTGCCTTCCCCGCGCCCTGGGTGCGCGAGCGCAAATTCTGGCCGACGGTCAGCCGCATCGACAACGGATACGGCGACAAGAATCTCATCTGCACGTGTCCTCCGATCGAGGCTTATGCCGAGATCACGCCCAAGCCTGCGCCCGCGCGCTCCGCGCCGGCGCATGTCTGAGAGGGGAGTACCATCGTGCTGAAGAAAATCCTCGGACTGCTCCACATCCAACAGGCAGGTCAAATGCTCACAGTCGGAAGCGTCGCACCGGACTTCACCGTGCTGGACCACATGGGCCGCAGCGTGCGTTTGAAGGATTACTCGACGAAGCGCGTGGTGCTCTGGTTCTATCCCAAGGCCGACACGCCGGGATGAACGCTGCAGGGCTGCGGATTCCGTGATCGAATCCGCGACTTCGAAGCCGCCGGCACGGTCGTGCTGGGCATCTCGTTCGACACAGAAGAAGAGAATCGCGCCTTTGCCGAAAAGTTCGGCTACACGTTCCCGCTGTTGTGCGACACCGACCGCAAGATCGGCCTCGCCTACGGCGCGTGCAAAAGTCCGAAGGATCGCTACGCCGCGCGCCTGACCTACGTGATCGGGCCCGACGGCAAGATCGAGCAGGCGATCGACACGAAGGATCCGGCTGGACAAGCAGCGGCGCTGCTCGTGGCGCCGAAGTAACGGCGGACCGGCGCGGCGCTAGACTCAGCGGACCATGTGCCGCTCGCTGCTCCCTGGACGATTCGCGATCTCGATTTTCCTCGTGCTGTTCGCCGTCACCGGCTTCGCGCAGAAGAAGGCGGAGAAACCCGCGCCGAAGGGCGAGGAGATCGAGAGCGTCGGCCTGACCGTCACCTTCCCCGAGACTTTCGCCGCCACGCGAATGCCGGGTGAGAAGAACGGCCAGGTGGCGGCGAGCTGGCTCGTCAAATGCGGCGAGGCGCAGTTCCGGCTCGCGCTCTACGTCATGCCGATCGAGCGGTTCCACTTCGAGGAACCGCTCGACGTGTCGGATCTGATCCTGGAAAACGAAGTTCACGATCAACCGGGGTTTTCCTACGACGAGCAGAAGACGATCCCCGGCCCTTTCGGCGTTCTGCCACACGCCATCTGCGCGAGGAGCGAGATCAAGGAGCGCGGCAAGACCAGCACGAGCGGGGTGAAGTTCTATCTTTGCGGCCTCACGGACAAGGCGGGCTACGTGTTCGAAATGCCGATCGAGCCGCTGCCCGATGCGGCCTTGATGGCGAGCGCGCGCGCATTCCTCGCCAAAGGAATCGTGTGGAAGGGCAAGGCGCTCGATCCGAAGTGGAGCAAGGAGGACGCTCAGGCGCGCTGGGATTCCGACGTGCCCGACGCGAAGAAGAACAAGCTCGACAAGGTGCTGCGCACCGAGCACTACATCATCCTGACCAACTCTTCGGGCGGGAACAATTTCGCCAAGGCGATGGAGGAGAACTACGCGAAGATCAAGGCCGTCTTCGCCTTCGAGGAAATGCCCGGCGAACGTTTGATGCCGGTGTTCCTGTTCCGCAATCCCGAGGAGTACTACGGCTTCTTTGCGCAGCAGTTCAAGACCACGGTCGAGATGGCGCGCAGATCGAAGGGTGTCGCTTCCGGTGACTTCTATGCGACTTGGTACGAAGCTCCCGGCGATCCGGTGCACATCCACGAAGGTACGCACCAGGTTTTCGGCAACCGCCTGCGCCTGCGCGGAGGCGGCTCGTGGTTCCAGGAAGGTGTCGCCGAGTACATGTCGAGCGTGGACAACGAGCGCAACACCGCCGCGCGAAATGTGAAAAAGGGCCGGCAAAAGCCGCTCGCGGAGTTCGTCAAGATCGAGAGCCTCCTGTTCTCGCCGAAGGCTGAATCGAAAACCGGCGAGGACGATGCCTCGAGCCAATACGAACTGGCTTCGTTCCTGATCGAGTTCGTGCGCGAGAGCAAATTCGCCAAGGACCACTTCGTCGACTGGATCCACGCCGTCGGCGCCGTGCCGCGCAATGACGTCGCCGCCGTCGAAGCCGCCACGAAGAAAACGCTCGGCGTCGACCTCTCAG
>JANMRV010000725.1:0-1161 GCA_031388685.1 Planctomycetota bacterium | reverse complement strand
GAAGACCAAGAACGGGTCCGCGGTGATCGCGAAGATCGCCGGAATGGAATCGACGGCGAAGACCACGTCGGTGAATTCGACCATGACCAGTGCGAGCAAAAGCGGCGTACCGAACAGACGGCTACCCGGTCCCTGTGGGCGGGTGAAGAACTTGTCGCCGTCGTACTCGCGCGTGATGGGGAAGAGCTTGCGCACTCCCATCACGACCCAGTTCTTCTCCGGGTCGATGTTCGTGCTGGACATCCACGCCATCTTCAGTGCGGTCACGATCAGGATTCCGCCGAAGACGTAGATGATCCAACTGAAGTTCTGGATCAGCGCCGCCCCCACCGCGATCATCGCGCCGCGCATCAAGAGCGCGCCGAGCACGCCCCAGAACAGGACGCGGTGTTGCTGCTTGGCCGGCACAGCAAAGAAGCTGAACACGAGCGCGATCACGAACACGTTGTCGATCGATAGCGATTTTTCGACGACGTATCCCGTGAAGAACAGCTTGGCCGCCTCGAGGCCGGAGACCAGCGGCTTGACGGAGCCGTCGACCTGCGGCACGTCGATACCCAAACCGAGCCAATGGCGCTCGTAGGCGAAGTAGATCAGGGCGTTGAAGCACAGCGCCGTCCCGACCCAGACCGCGGTCCAGATCGTCGCCTCCTTGATCTTCACTTCATGCGCTTCGCGATGGAACACGCCGAGGTCGAGGGCCAGGAAGCCGATCACGAGCAGCAGGAACCCGGCGTAGGCCCAGACGAGTCCGGTGGATTCGTCCTGGAGCAGCACGGCAAACTGGGCAAGCGAGTTCATTGGGGGAACCGGGCAAGGGGCTGAATCGGGGTTGAGCGACCCACTCCATTCATGGGAGCGCCGGTTGTAGCCCGCCGGCACGCGCGCTCAAGCCCAAACCGCCGATTCGACTCGCGGACCGTTCGCGGCGATCCCCGCCCCAGATCAGGCCTTCCTGTAGTTGGCCCGGCCCAGCATGCGCGAGGCGAGCGCGTTGCGCGTATCGATCACCAACTTCGCGTGAGCGGCGATCATGTCCCAGTCGAAAGCCCTGTGATCGGTGGCGACGACGACGGCATCGAATTCCGCGATCGACTTCGGCGTGAGCTCGATCGAGGTGTGGTGGCGCAGGTCGTGCTCGCGCATCTTCGGCGGAATGGG
>JANMRV010000685.1:0-6036 GCA_031388685.1 Planctomycetota bacterium | reverse complement strand
CACGCTCGAAACCAATCCGCTATTGCCGTTGGCCGAAGCCGGCCTTTTGCTGCTGTTTCTGACGCACCTCTTCCTGGCCTTCGCGACCACGCGGGCCAATCGCGAGGCTCGCAAAACGCGCTACGCCGTGCAGGCCTCGCGCGGCGAGCGCACGCTCGCGTCCTCGAGCATGCTGATCACCGGGCTGATCGTGCTGGTCTTCGTGGTCGTGCACCTGCTCGACTTTCGCTTTCGTGAACGCGCGGCCGACGGACTCGCCGCGATGCTGGCCCGGCGCCTGTCGGAGCCCGTCGGGGCCGGAATCTACTTCATCGGCGTGGCCGCGCTGGGCCTGCACCTGAGTCACGCGCTGCGCAGCGCGCTGCAGTCGATCGGGGCAAACCATCCGCGCTACAACGCCGCGATCCAGCGCGGCGGAATGGTCTTGGCGATCCTGCTGTTCCTCGGTTTCGCAGCGTTCCCGGTGGTCCTGATCGGTTCGCGTGCAACGCATTCGATGGCCGTCCGGCCGGCCGCCGCGGTTTCGGGAGCCGGCCAGCCCGGAGTGGATCGATAGCCCCATGACTTCCACCGTCGCGCAAAGTACCCGCTTGGATTCGAAGTGCCCGAGCGGCCCGCTGGCCGAGCGCTGGGACAAACATCGCTTCGAACTGAAGCTCGTCAACCCGGCCAACAAGCGCAAGTTCCACGTGCTCGTCGTCGGCACGGGCCTCGCCGGCGCATCGGCGGCTTCGACGCTGGCCGACCTCGGCTATCAAGTCAGCACGTTCTGTATCCAGGACAGCCCGCGACGCGCGCACTCGATCGCCGCGCAGGGCGGGATCAACGCCGCGAAGAACTACCAGAACGACGGCGACAGCGTGCGGCGGCTGTTCTACGACACGATCAAGGGCGGCGACTTCCGCTCGCGTGAGTCGAACGTATACCGACTCGCGCAGGTCTCGAACGACATCATCGACCAGTGCGTGGCCCTGGGCGTGCCGTTCGCCCGCGAATACGGCGGTCTGCTCGCCAATCGCAGTTTCGGCGGCGCACAGGTCTCGCGCACGTTCTACGCGCGCGGCCAGACCGGCCAGCAATTGCTGCTCGGCGCCTACAGTGCGCTGATGCGCCAGGTCGGCGCGCAGCGCGTCAAGCTCTATCCGCGTCACGAGATGCTCGACTTGGTCGTGATCGACGGCGTGGCGCGCGGCATCGTCTGCCGCAACCTGACCAGCGGCGCGATCGAATCCTTCGCCGGCGACGCCGTGCTCCTGTGCAGCGGTGGGTACGGCAACGCGTTCTTCCTTTCGACGAACGCGCAGAACTGCAACGTGACCGCGGCCTGGCGCGCCCACAAGCGCGGAGCGTTTTTCGCGAATCCCTGTTTCACGCAGATCCATCCGACCTGCATCCCGGTCAGCGGCGAGCACCAGTCCAAGCTGACCTTGATGTCGGAATCGCTGCGCAACGACGGCCGCGTCTGGGTTCCGAAGAACCGTGGCGATCAGCGCGGCCCCAGCCAGATCCCCGAGGGCGAGCGCGACTACTACCTCGAGCGCAAGTATCCGAGTTTCGGCAATCTGGCGCCGCGCGACATCGCTTCGCGCAGCGCCAAGGAGCGTTGCGACGCGGGCTTCGGCGTCGGCGCCGGCGGTCTCGCGGTCTACCTCGACTTCGCCGATGCCATTCGCCGCGACAGCGAGGACGCGATCCGCGCGCGCTACGGCAACCTCTTCGAGATGTACCAGCGCATCACGGGCGAGGATCCCTACCAACAGCCGATGCGCATCTCCCCCGCCGTGCACTACACGATGGGCGGCCTGTGGGTCGACTACAACCTCGAGAGCACGGTGCCCGGTCTTTTCGTGCTCGGCGAAGCCAATTTCTCCGACCACGGCGCCAACCGGCTGGGCGCGAGCGCCCTGATGCAGGGTCTGGCCGACGGTTACTTCGTGATCCCGTACACGATCGGCGGACACCTCGCCGGGCGCAAACTGGCGCAAGTCACGAGTTCGCACGCTGCCTTCAAGGAAGCAGAGAGCCGTGTGCGCGACCAGACCCGGCAATGGCTTGCGATCCGCGGGCAGCGCAGCGTGCGCAGTTTCCACAGGGAACTTGGGGCAACGCTTTGGAATCACTGCGGTATGGGCCGCACGCGCGCGGGCTTGATCGAAGGTCTCGGCAAAGTCGTGGCGCTGCGCGAAGAATTCGGCCACGACCTGCGCGTGCTCGGCGACACGGACAACGTGAACCAGGCTCTCGAAAACGCCGGCCGCGTCGCCGACTTCTTCGAATTGGCCGAGCTGATGATGCGCGACGCGCTGCATCGCGAGGAATCCTGCGGCGGGCATTTCCGCGAGGAACACCAGACCAGCGATGGCGAAGCCAAACGAGACGACGCCAATTTCTGCTACGTCGCCGCCTTCGAACATCGCGGGGGCGCTGAAGGCTGGAGCTTGCACGAGGAGCCGCTGACGTTCGAAAACGTCCACCTCTCGACACGGAGCTACAAGTGAGCCAACCCGCTCCCGCTGCGCGGCAGCCCGCTTCGGCGCTGCACCTCACGCTGCACATCTGGCGACAGAACAATGCCGCGGCTGCGGGCGCCTTCGAAACGTACAAGCAGGACGACGTCTCGCCGGACATGTCGTTCCTCGAGATGCTCGATCAGCTGAACGAGGATCTCACGCGCCTGGGCCGCGACCCGGTCGCATTCGACCACGATTGCCGCGAAGGGATTTGCGGCATGTGCAGTCTGGTCATCAACGGTCAGGCCCACGGTCCCGACCGCCAGACCACCACCTGCCAACTGCACATGCGCCGGTTTCGCGACGGAGATTCGATCTTCATCGAGCCCTTCCGGGCCACGGCGTTCCCGGTGCTCAAGGACCTGACCGTCGATCGCACGGCGTTCGATCGGATCATGGCGGCAGGAGGATTCATCACCGCCAGGACGGGCTCGCCCCAGGACGCGAACGCGCTGCCGATCCCGAAGGTTGACGCCGACCGGGCCATGGACGCGGCGCAGTGCATCGGCTGTGGAGCTTGTGTGGCCGCCTGCAAGAACGCCGCTGCCATGCTGTTCGTCGGCGCCAAGGTCGCGCACCTCGCGCTCCTGCCGCAAGGTCAGCCCGAACGCAGGCAGCGTGCGCTCAAGATGGTCGCGCAGATGGATGCGGAGGGTTTTGGAGCCTGCACGAACGAGCGCGAGTGCGAAGCCGCGTGCCCCAAGGGCATCTCTGTGGCGAACATCGCGCGCCTGAATCGCGAGTACCTGCGGGCCTCGCTCTCCGATCCCAGCTAGACCATCCGAGGCGTGTCCCGGTTGGATCGACCTGTTACGATCGCGAAACGCGGCTCTAAGGCTTCGGCGGGGCCGCAGCTGCGCACCCCCACCGTAGAGGCCCGCCAGCGGGGGGGTGGCTGTTCGCCAAACCGTGGCATGGGTCTTGCATTCCTCGGCCCGGAGCGAGACCCTACCTGGGCGACTCGACCGTTCGATCTTCCTACACGGACCACCATGAACAAGCTGCTTTTCGTCGGCGCTTTCACAGCAACACTCGCCCTGCCCAGCCTTTCTTTCGCACACGGCGGAACCTACCGCGGCCCTGGCGACACCACGCCTCCCTCGGGCGGTGGCGGCGGTGGCGGCGGCGGCCCCTCGACTCCGGGACCCGCGGGCCCTGGCGTCCCCGGCCCCGGCGGACCGAGCACACCTGGTGCAGTCACTCCCGGGGCACCGGTGGGCGGTCCCGGCGGACCGTCCAAGCCGAAAACGAGCGGCGGCGATGCCGGCCCTGACCTCACCGTCTGGCAATTCTGGTGGGCCTTCAACAAAGATCCGTACCTGAACCTGAAATCGCACCTCGGCGGTGCCGTGCAGACGGGTTCGGAAGAGTTCTACCTGGGCCGTGGCGAGAACCCGCAGGCCAAGGACACGCTGCGCGTGAGCGAGGACAAGATCCGTCAGGTCATCGTGCCTCAGTTGCTCGAGGCGATGGACCCCATGAAGGAAAACTCCAATGACGTCCAGTCCAGTTGCATGATTGCGCTGGCCAAGATCGGCGACGCGAAGGGTGAAGACGGAAAGTCGGCGCTCGGCGAAGAGCTCAAGAAGTTCCTGACCAGCGGTAGCCAAGAGCTTTCTGAAACCGCCGCAGTTTCGCTCGGCATCCTGGCGAATCGCGAGAACATCGAATTGCTCTCCGCAGTGCTCGCCAGCGATCAGTCGAAGCTGCGCGCGCTCGGAGTCCAACAAACTGACGCCGTGTCGATGCGCACGCGCGCGTTTGCGGCCTACGGCCTGGGATTGATCGGCTACAAGGCGTCGAACGACGATCGTCTCTCGATCAATGCCGCTCTGCGGGGCTTCCTCGACGGCGAAGGCAAGACTGCAGGACAGCGCGACATCCAGGTCGCCTGCTTGACGTCGATCGGCCTTTCTCCGATCGACATCAACCCCGACGACAAGGCCGTCGAGGAAGCCAAGAAGATCAAGGTACCGGCGGCACTCACCTCGCGTCAGGACCAGTTGCGCTTCCTGCTGGCGTACTACCTGGATCCGGCCAACAACTACCTGATCTGTGCCCACGCTCCGACCGCCATGGGACGCTTGCTCAGCACCGGCGACGTGCCGTCCGAATTCGCGTTCCGCGATGTCGTGGCGAATGTCCTGATCGCGAGTCTTTCGAAGGACTCGCGCGACCAGGATGCCATGAAGCAGAGTGCGGCTCTGGCGCTCGGTGTGGTCGGTGATTCCGACGAGGATCCCACCGACAAGGCGATCCGCGACGCGCTGATGCGCGTCAAGGACGACTTGACCGACCAGCAAGTTCGCAACTTCGCGTTGATCGGCCTCGGGCAGGCCGCAGGTCGTCCCGGCCAAGGCGCCGGCGATCCGATCTACGGCGTGAACGCGAATCCCAAGGGCAAGGAGAACGCGCGCACGTTCTTGATGAATGAGCTGCAAAAGGGCAAGGGCAACGTCAAGCCGTGGTCGGGCATCGCGATTGCCGTGATGGAGCGCGCACTCGACGACGCGAAGCAAGCTTCTTCCTCGGAGGCCAAGCTCTTGCTGCGCAACGTTCTCGCCGACGCGAAGAGCCCGGAGGACGTCGGTGCCTTCGCGATCGCCTGCGGCATCGTCAAGGACAAGGGCGCCAAGGACCAACTGCTGATCAACCTCGAGAAAACCAAGGACATCGAAGCGCGCGGCTACACAGCCATCGGCCTGGGCCTGATGGATGAGCAGTCCGCGATCATTCCGATCCAGGACATCGTCAAGAAGTCCAAGTACAGCCCTGACCTGCTCAAGAGTGCAGCGATCGGCCTGGGCTTGCTGGGCGACAAGCAACTGGTGCCGGACCTGGTCGACATGCTCAAGACCTCGACGGGCCTTTCGTCGCAGGCGGCGATCAGCTCGGCGCTCGGTTTCATCGGTGACTCGCGCTCGGTCGAGCCGCTGATCGACATGATGAAGAACCAGGAAGTTTCCGCCCTGGCCCGTGCATTCGCGGCCGTGGCGCTCGGCATCATCGCCGACAAGGAGCCCTTCCCCTGGAACTCGAAGATCGGCGTGAACTCGAACTACCGCGCCAACACGCCGTCCCTGACCGACCAGAAGGGCGGCATCCTCGACATCCTCTGAGCGAACCTCGGTTTGCTGGAACGCGCTGCCTGGCGAGCACAACTCGCCGGGCAGCGCGTTTTTCTACTTGCCGGCCCGCCGGCGCAGGTCCAGGCCTAGCCAGGTCAGCGCCAGCAGCAGCGCGGCCAGAATGCTGAAGCCCGCCAGGCGTGCCCGTGTGGCGGCTTTGTCCGCGCGGCGAGCAGCCGAGCTGAGTTCCGCAGTCTGGACGCGCGCGGCTTCAAAGGGCGCAAGGAAGGCTTCCGCCGCGGCCTTGGGCGCGGAGTGCAGGCTGGCGGTGAAGCGTGTCAGCGTGCGCTGTGCGCGAGCAGGTTCGCCAATCCACAATGCCGCGGCACAGGCACGCTCGGCCAACCACAAGTCGTCCGGTTTGAGCAGCAGCGCCTGTTCGGCCGCGGCAAAGGCGG
>JANMRV010000683.1:0-14809 GCA_031388685.1 Planctomycetota bacterium | reverse complement strand
GCCCCAACGCACTTTCGAGGGGCGGCCAGGCTCGGATGCGGGCCAGCCCGGCTTCGCGGGTGAACGCGCCAACGAGTCTGCCGGACCTGACCGCGAGCGTCAGGGCGACGACGGCGGAGCAGAGTTCGGCGACCGCGGCGGCCGCTTCGGTCGCAGGCGTCGACGCAGGCGCGGCGGTCCCGGCGGACCGCCGCTCTCAGGCGGGCATGGCGCGGGCATGCAGGCCGAGCCGCACGTGCAGCAACAGCAGCGCCCGGGCCAGAAATTCGGCGGCCAGCGCCCTCAACCTCACCACGCGCCCGCGGCTCCCGTGCATCACGCTCCGCCCGAGCCGCAACAGGAAACCGTGGGCATGTTCATCGGCGACAAGGGCGCCACGGGTTTCCTGCGCTCGCCCGAGCGCCAGTTCCTGCCCTCGAATGATGACGTCTTCGTACCGCCGCACGTGGTCGCGCGCCACAAGCTGCGCGACGGCGCCATGGTGCGCGGTCCGCTGCAACGCGGGCAGGGTCAAAGCCCCTGGCAACTCGCTGATGTGATCGACGTCGACGGCAAGCCGCCGCGCGAAGTGGCGGACGTCGTCTCGTACAAAAAACTCGTCAGCATCGATCCTGACTTCCATTACGAACTCGGCAACCAGACCGGCGATGTGTCGCTGAAAATTCTGGACCTGATCTGTCCGATCGGCCGCGGCACGCGCGGTCTGCTCGTCGCGCCGCCGCGTTCCGGGAAAACGATCCTGATGCAGAAATTCGCCTGCGGGATCCAGGAGCACTATACGGACGTGCAGCTTTTCGTGCTGCTCGTCGACGAGCGGCCTGAGGAGGCGACCGAGTGGAAGCGAATCATCAAGCCTCCGGGCATGGTCTTCGTTTCGACCAACGACGAGCGCGCCGACAATCACGTCGCGCTTTGCGAAGCGGTCTGGGCGCGCGCGACGCGCCTGGTAGAACTCGGCCAGGACGTCGTGCTCGTGCTCGACTCGATCACGCGCATGGCGCGTTCGTACAACCATGTCCTGGGCAACAGCGGCAAGACCATGTCCGGCGGACTGGATTCGCGCGCCATGGAACGGCCCAAACAATTCTTCGGCTCGGCGCGCAACACGGAGACGGCGGGCAGCTTGACGATCCTGGGCACGACGCTGGTCGAGACCGGCAGTCGCATGGACCAGGTGATCTTCGAAGAATTCAAAGGCACCGGGAACATGGAACTGGTGCTCTCGCGGAAACTTTCAGACCGGCGAATTTTTCCTTCGATCGACATCGAGAAGTCGGGCACGCGCAAGGAAGAGAAATTGCTCAGCGCGCGGCGCCTGAAACAGATCCAGATCCTGCGGCGCGTGCTGCTCAAGATGAATTTCGTCGAGGCGATGGAACTTTTGATCACCAAGCTCGAGGACGTCGACGACATCGACGTGTTCCTCAAGCGCTTCGAAGTCGATCCTGACAAGTGACGAACAGCGCGCCGCGCGGACGCCGTTTCCTGTGGGTCGCGGTCCTGTTCGCGCTGGCCCTGGGTTTGCGTTGGCTGTCGCTGGAACACGGGCTGCCCAGGAACTACGTGCCTGACACGCACGCGGTGCGCGCGGCATTGGGCATGGCGAAGGATCACGACCTCGCGCCGCCGGTCGGCAAGTACTCGTCCTATCCGTACTTGATGCCGTACATGCTGCTGCCGGTGTACGGCGCGCAGTACGCGCTCGGAAAGTTGCGCGGCGAGTGGCAAGACTCTGAAGAATTCGGCGCGTTGATCAGCGAGAAACCGGAGCGCGTGGCTTTGCCGGCGCGCGCACTCGTAGCGGTTTTCGGCGCGTTGACGGCGCTCGTGGTCTTTTTCGCCGCGCGAGCCGCCGGACTGCAACTCGGCGCGCTGGCTGCCATGTTCCTGACCGCAACGGGGCTCTTGCATCTGCAGATGTCGGTGATGGAACGCCCGTGGGTGATCGTCGTGTTCTTTGGAGCACTCTGTCTTTGGAGTTGCGTGCTCCACGCGAACAGCGGCCGCGGACTTTGGATCGTGCTCTCAGGCGTTTTCGCCGGCCTCGCCTTCGCGACACACCAGGCCGGAGGTTTTTTCGCGTTCCTGACCGCGGCGACCTGGTGCTTCAGCGCGCAGGGTACCGCGCAGTGGAGCGGCGACAGACTCAAGCAGCGCTTGAAATGGGCGCTATTTGCGGCGACCGCTTGCGTCGTCGTCGGCGTCCTGTGTGGACATGTCTACTACCTCGTACACGGAGAGGTGAAGAACGAACAAGTGGTCGGCACGACCAGCGCCGCGGGTTTGTTCAAGGTCGGAGGCCAATCCTTGCGCTTTGGATTGTCTTGGCATTCCTTCACGCACCTTTCGCGCGCGCTTTTCGGCTACGACCCTGTCCTTCTTGGACTCGGCTTGCTCGGACTCTTTCTGTCGTGGCGCTCGGTGTGCCTGCGCGGACCGCTGGTGTTCACGCTCGTGTACTCCGTCTTCTTCCTGTTCAACCCGTCCGATCACGTGCGCTATCTCTTGCCGCTGACCGTGCTGCTCGCCCTGCCGGCGGGCGTCGTCTGCGAACTCGTGCTCGAACGTCGACTCGGCCGCGTTGCGCTCGCGCTGCTTTTCGTCTTGCCGCTCGCGCAGTCCACGCGTTTGGTCTGGCTGCTGCGCCAGGAAGACACGCGCGCCGAAGCGGAGCGCAAGCTCGAGGAATTCGCCCTGCCCGCGAATCGCGACGCGTACGTTGCGATCGACCACTATGGACCGCAGGTCGATCTCTCTCTCGCGTCCCTGGAAGAGCTCGCCGCTTGGCGAGAGTTGCGCACGCGCGAAGAGCGACGGCTCGAGCAGATGAGGACCGTCGGCCACGCGAGCGCAGGCAAGCCGGGGATCCACGCCTTTTTCGTCGAAGAGCTGTTCGGATTCGACGACGAAGAGCAGGAGTACGGTGTCAACCGCGACCGCCGCGCGACCGCCGCGACGCCGCTGGAGATGTTCAAGGTCCTCAACGTTTCGCACTTCGTGATGGTCAATCGCCGGCCGAGCGACCGATCCGTGCCTTTCCTCGCCAAGCTCACGCCGGCTTGGAAACAAGTCTGGACCATCGATCCCTCGCGCTCGGGCCGCGGCGAAACGCCCGAGGCCTTTCTGCCGACCGAAATGGACTTTCCGCTCAGCGGTCTGTGGCGCGTCGACCGCCCGGGGCCGTGGATCGCGCTGTATCAGTTGCCGAAGCCCTGAGCGAGCTGGGCCGCGCCCTCACGGCGCGCCCAGATGCTCCATCAGGAAACGTTCGATTCGCTTGTACTCGTCCAGCCAGTGCGCGCCGTCGGTGAAGGCGTGGTTCTGACTTGGATAGAGCATCACCTCGAAGTCCTTGCCGAGGTCGATCAGTTTTTCCATCAAGCGAATCGTGTCCTGGGCGAAAACGTTCGAGTCCATCATGCCGTGCAGCAAGAGCAACGGTTTGTTCAGTCCCTCGGCGTGATCGATCGGCGACGAAAGCGCGTACGCTTCCGCGTGCGTCGAGGGCCGGCCCAGGCGCGGTTGCGTGTAGCCAGGGTGATAGGTGCGCCAATCGGTCACCGAGCGCAGCGCGGCGCCGGCGCTCCAGCGTTGGCCCTCGGTGAACAGGGCCATCAGCGTCAAGAAGCCGCCGTAGGAACCGCCGTAGCAGCCGACACGCTTGGAATCGATCACACCGCGCCTGGCGAGCTCATCGAGCGTCGCGTCGATGTCCTTCAGTTCCAGTCCGCCCAGGTGGAATTGCACCGCCGTGCGAAAATCCTGGCCGTAACCCGCGCTGCCGCGGTAGTCGACGTCGACGACGACGTAGCCCATGCCCGCGAGCCGCGAGTGGAACATCAAGTTGGGTTCGTACTCGGTCATCGAGTCGGTGACGTTTTGCAGATATCCCGCGCCGTGGATGAACACGACAGCGCCGCGCGCGCGGTCGGGGTCTGCGAGCGAGCTCGAGCGCGGCAGGAAAACGTGGCTGCGCACCATCGCGCCGCGTTCGCCCTCGACTTCGAAGAGCACCGGATGAATCCAGTCGCGCCGCGCGAATTCCGGCGTCGCCGTGTGCGTCAGGACGTACGCCGGCTGATTCGAGTTTGCGTCGGCGCTCCACAGTTCGCGCGGCTGGAACATGCGCGCGTGGGTGAAAACGATCTGGCTCGCGTCAGCGGCGATCTTGGGGTCGTCGTCAAAGCCGATCGGCGCGGCGATGTCGCGAACGACGCCGTCAGGGGAGATGTAGGCGACCTTGTTGCGATCCCTCGAGTTCGCATTGCAGTAGCTGAAAACAATTCCGCCGTCGCGCGCGAGGTCGAACGAATTGACTTCGCCTGAGACCGTCGTCAGTTGACGCACGCTGCCCGTGGCCACGTCGAAGGCGAACAATTGCGCTCGCCCGGGAAGCGTCGAGGCTGGGAAGGATTCCGAGCCGAAGATCAGGCGGCGGCCGTCGCTAGACCAGCGCGCGCGGTCCACCGGTCCGCCGATCCAGCGTTCGTCGCGATCGACCATGATCTGGACCAGACCGCTCGCCTCGCTCCACAGGAAGGTTTCGAGCGTGCGGAAATCTTCGGAGAGCCGCGCCAGCGCGAGCCGGGCCGGCGTATCCGCTGACGGTTGCGGCGCCCAGCCGATCATGCGCTGCCAGAACACGTCGCCTTCGCCGAGCGAAAGATCGCTGCGCTCGCCGCTCTCGGTGTTCCAGAGGTAGATCTGGCGCGGCGATGGCGAGTCGTCGGCGAGTTCGCGCCGGCCTTCGCGCGTGCTGACGCGTGGCGAAAGATAGTCGGGGATCACCGTCGGGGCCGGATCTTTCGTGCGGTCGGGCACCACGGCAAGCACGAAGCGGCCATCGGGCGAGAGCGAGGTGTTTTCGACGGTCTTGAACTCGCCCATGCCTTCGAGCTCAACCGCCTTGCCCGTATCTCGCCACAGAATCTGGGCCGCGCGGTGAGAGGCTGCCGTCGACTCCGTCGCGGGGACGTCGACGGCGCCGACGGCAGGATCGCGGGCGAAGACCACCCTGAGGTCGCGCGAGAAGGCCAGTCGTCCAGGATCGCCGTCGATCGTCGCGGTCAAGTTGGTGCCATCGGCTTCGGCGAGCGGCCAAGGATGGGACGCATCCGCGGCGATGGGGAACGACCAGAGATCCTTCGTGATGCTGAGTGGTGTTGCAGGGTCGTCGCGGTCAGCGCCGGTGACGAGCACAGCGCTGTCATCGTCGCTGAAGCGCGGCGACTTAAGGAATGCAATCTCGCTGTCCGCATCAACCTGAAGGAGTTTCCGCACCGTCCACTTTTCGCGCGGGTTCGTCGGCGGATCGAGAAGGAATAGTTCCCGCTCGCGCAGCGCGAGCATGCGCGCGCCGTGGTGCGAGAGCGCGATCTCCGGCTCCTTGTATTTTTTCGCGCCGTCTTCTTCGGCGCTCTTCGCGCGCGGCGGCAAGAGATCCTCGAGGCGCAGACCTTCGAAGTCGGTCGTCTGTGGCGCGAGCGTGGACTGGATGCGCAGCGAGCGCGCTTCGGGGATCGTGCGCGTTCCATCGGCCGCGATCGCCATGGGATTGAAGTGGAACACCACCCAACGGCCGTCGGCGCTGAGTTCCTCGATGCGCGGCGCGCGGCCCTGCAGGCCGGGTAGCAGAAAGATCTCTTGCAACGTCGGCGTGGCGGCGGCGCGCAGCTGATCGAGCGGAGCGCGGGATGGGGTCGATTGGCAGGCCGCAGCGCAGACAAGCAGCGCGGTCAGCGTCGGGCGGCGCGGCAGATCTTTGGCTAGGGCCATCCCCGGAGCGTAGCAAGCTCCACGGGCTCGATCCGAGTGCGAAGCCTCTTCGCGATCGGGGCGCGGCTCGGCCCTGCCGCCGGCCATTGGGCCTTGGGCTCTCCATGCGGCCCAATTCACCCGGCGAGAGGCTCCGTCTCGCCTCAAGACGACGGGTGAGCCGCGTCGAAGACCGGCGGGTGAGGGTTCAATCCGACCACTCCGAGGCCGCCGGCGAGGATTCGCAGGCTTCGGCGCAGTTCGCTGCCTCCCCCGAGGCAACGATCGACCACGGAGTTGCACAGGCCGATCTCGCGCCCGCGCTTCCGGCTCGCTGTCCCGAGGGACTCGAGCAGCAACGGATGTCGGCGGGGGACTTGCTCACGGCCAGCGATCCGCTGCCCGCACAGCGCAGCACGCTTCGCCCTCAGCTCTGGAAGAAGCCCTTGGCCTGGGCGCAACTCTCCTGCCTGGGCTTCCTGTGTTACATCGCGCTGTTCAACGTCTCGGTCGTGCGCGGCAGTTCCATGGCGCCGGGCATCCACGACGGCGATCGCATCGTCGTCGACCATTTCGCCTACATGCTCGGGACGGTGAAGCGCGGCGACGTGGTCGTGCTCAAGTATCCGCTCGATCCTTCGCTCGACTACATCAAGCGCGTCATCGGCCTGCCGGGCGACGAGATCGCGATTCTGAACGGCCGCGTGTGGGTCAACGACGTGGAACTCAACGAGCCGTATGTCGCCAGCGCGGATCCGCTGTCGCGTGTGCAAGTGCGCGTGCTTCCGGCGCACTACTTCGTACTGGGAGACAACCGTCCGCGCTCTTCGGACAGTCGTGAATTCGGGCAGGTGCCGATGGACTACGTGCGCGGTCGAGTCGAAGTGCGACTGTGGCCGCTCTCACGGGTCGGCGCGGTGCACTAGTCGATCCGACCGCCTGACCTGCCGGAGCTTGTTACAGTTCGGCGATGCAACCCGCTGTAGCCCTGATCACCGGCAGCGCCCGAGGGCTGGGGCTCGCCTGCGCGCGGCGATTCGCTGAGCAAGGCGCCCTCGTCCACGTCGTCTATCGGACTCGCAATGCCGACACCGAGGCCCTGGAGCGCGAGTTCGGAGCGCGTGTGCACCAGGCGGACGTGACCAGCGAGCCGCAGATCGCACGCGTCGTCCAAGCTGTGCTTGCGCGCGACAGCCGCATCGATCAGGGCGTCCACGCGGTGGGGGAGTTCATCGCCGGCCCGCTGGCCGAACTGGAACCCGCGGACTTCCGGCGCATGTTCCTGTCGAACACCGAGTCTGCATTCCTGTTCGCGCGCGCGGTCCTGCCGGCGCTGCGCGAGACGCGCGGGCAACTCGTTTTCCTCGGAGCCGCCGGACTCGCCGGCCTGCGCGCGCGGCGCGAAGCCGCGGCCTACATCGCGGCGAAGTCGGCGCTGCTCGTGCTGGCGAAGAGCCTCGCGCTCGAAGAAGCCGGCGCTGGCGTGCGCATCAATGTCGTTTCGCCCGGCATCGTGGCGCACGAACACGCGGATGCGGACACGTTCGAAAAACTCGCTGCTGGAAAACTGCCGCTGAAAGGCAGTCCGGGCGAGACGCGCGACATCGCCGCCGCGGTCGCCTGGTTGTGCTCCGCGCAAGCGAAGCACATCACCGGCGTGGATCTCGAAGTCGCGGGCGGTTTCGGTCTGTAGCGCTCAGGCTTGCTGACGCATGCGCGTCCAGCGCCGCACGCTCGTCGACAGTTCGCCGATACCGTCGATCGAACAGTGCACGTCGTCGCCGCCATCCACTGCGCCGAGACCGACTCCGGTCGGGATCAAGACCAGGTCGCCGGGATGCAGGATCGCCAGACGCGAGAGCGCGGCGACGGCCAAGTCCACATCGTGCTGGAAGTCGGTGGACAAGCGCGTCAACAGCGGTTCGACGCGATCGCTGCGGTGGCGTCGGGCGCGGATCGT
Source organism: Planctomycetota bacterium (assembly GCA_031388685.1). Taxonomy (GTDB): domain Bacteria; phylum Planctomycetota; class UBA1135; order UBA1135; genus JADJQU01. The sequence continues at coordinate 7,095 of JANMRV010000683.1, read as the reverse complement.
GACCTCGGCGAGGTCGAAGCTTGCGCGCGGAACGAAGGCCGGTCCGAGCACGAGCGTGCCCAGCGGCGATTCACCGAACCACGGCGTGCGCGGCCGGCCGTCGAGCGAACGACGCGTGAAGTCGCTCGCGACCATGAAACCGGCGACAGCGGCGGGCGCCTCGGCGACGCAGAGGCCGCGCGCGCGGCTCGCGATCACCGCGGCCAGGAAGACTTCGTGCAGCAAGAGGCCGGTCTCGGCGTGGCCGAGCGCACCGCTATCGCCTGTTTCGCCGAGTTGGATCTCTGAGCCGCCCGCGGCGAGCGAGGCCGGCGAGCGATTGCTGAACCAACGGCTGCAATCAGAGGCGTGCTCCTGCTCGAGCAATCTTCGCGGCGGCCCCGAGAGCGCGAGGATTTTTCCAACGAGCCGCGGCTCGAAGGGCGTCAGCAATTCACCAGGGGCGGACACCGGCCATGGCCGCATGTCCTCGGCGAGGCTGCCTGGATGATCGAAAACTCCGCGCGCGATCAGTTCGAGCAGATCGCCGGGGCGCGCATGCTCGAGCGCGTGCGAGAGGTCGAAGTGCTGCCCCTGCTGCTCGAGGATCAGCCGGCTGCCCGCGGAACTTGGAATACGGAAGACGCGCGCCGTGCTGCCTGCACGGCTGGATTCAGTCGAGGTCATGCGTTGGATCGATCTCTCTCTGCCGGAAGCGCCCGATCAACGCGGCCGCGCCGCGTCGAGGGTCAGCAGAGCATACGCTGTCGCGACCACCGGGTTACCTTCGTACCAGCGCGGACTGTTTCGATTGAGCCAGGAGCCGTCGGTCTTGTCCTGCATCGCGATGAGCCGGCCGCACAGCTCGTTGCGCCAGGCGTGCGACTTGCCCGCGCCGTCGACGAGCACATCCTCGCCGAGCACATCGAGCGCGCGCGCCATGGTATGGAAGTAGTAAAACAGCCCCTGATACGCGGCTGCGGGATCTTCACTGGCAACGAAGCCCGGATTGATGTCGAGCGTGTAATGTTCGCGGCACCATTTCCAAGCCGCCTGGACGCGCGGATCCTGCTTGTCGAGACCGGCGAACACGAAGCTCTTCAATAAAGCGTAGGTCATCGAGCCGTAGGAACGCGGCACTTTCGTGCCGTCCACCAGTTCGAATCCGGCCTTGGAATCGCCGGGCAAATAGGCCGCGCCGCCGTCGTTGCCGCTGAGGATCACGACCTTGCCGTCCTTGCCCTCGGCGATCTTGATGTCGTTCGACTCGGAACGATTCTGACAGCGCTGCAGGAAACTGAGCGCCTTCGTGTAGCTGGGATCGCCGCTTTTCAGTCCCGAAGCCGACAGTGCTTCCAGCGCCATTTGCAGGTTCGAGAGGTCCGGCCGCTCCGCACTGCCGTATCCGATGCCGCCGTAGTAAATGTCGCCCTCGCTGTAGCCTTCGCCCTCGTCGGCCTGCAGCAGCTTGAGATATCCCTGGGCCTTGGCGATCACCGGCGCGAACTCGCTCTTCTTCGCGCGCGCGAGCGCCATGATCGACGCCGAAGTCCCGTAGTTGGCGAGCTTGCCGTCGTGAATCGAGCCATCGGGATGCTGCAGAGTGACGAGCCAGGCGAGGCCGGCATCGATGCTGCGCTGCACCTCGGGCGGCCGCGGCATCGGCACGCACTGCAGGGCCCCGAGCGCCAGCGCCGAAATACCCGCGTCCGGTTTTCCGGGTTGGCCGAAACGTCCGTCCGGCGCGAGGCTGGCGAGGAATTTTCCGCCATCGACGAGCGCCTTGTCGACGCGCGCCGCATCGGCTGGGCTCGATTCAGGAAGTTTGGCGATCTGTGCCGGTGCAGCCTTCTTCGCTGCTTTGCGAATGCTGCGCTCGCAACGCGAAAGTTCGATCAGGGCGCGCGAGGACTCGGTGACACTGCCTTCCTTGCCGTTCCACATGCCGTCCTTGTCGCGCAGCGCGATCAACTCAGCTGCGCGCTTCTGCGCAGCTTCGGCGCTGCCCTGTGTCGCGGGCGGATCCCAGGCCGGACCCTCGAGTCCGGCGCCGGCGAGCTTCTTCAGGGCCGACTTGAGTGCCTCGGCCGTCGTCGAATCCGCGTACAGCGCCAAGGTCGCGGCAGCCAGCCGCGTCTGCGCCAGGCGCGCTTCGTCCTTCGCCGACTCGTCGGCGATCGTGCCGTCGGCCGCCTGGCGCGCGCGCAGGTAGTCGAGGCCCTTGCGCACGAAGGGCCCGTCGATCGCGCGATACTGATCCGGGCATTCGGCGAGCGCGCGCAGCGCCCAGGCCGTGCCGCTCACGCCGCCGCCGTAGGCACCCGTGACGGGATCCTGCGCGGAGCGCAGCCAGCGCACGCCGGCGCGGATTTCGTCGCCCAGGTTAGGGCCGCCCTGCGGCGCGGCCCACAACCCCGGAGCGAGGAAAAGAGCCGCGAGGAAAGGCAGGAGGCAGACTCTGGCGAGGATGGATCGAAACATGGTTCCCGAAATCGTAGGAAGCTTGGAGGGTCCACTCCATGGGGCTGCAGGTCGCATACGCAGTCCCGACGTCAACGTGAGCGGCAGGGCAAGGTTCAGCTCGCGCTGGGAACCGCGAAACGGTTGCAGTCGAGCGACTGCGACTTGATGCTGGCTCCGATGACCGATGCCCGCCAGCCCGCGCCGATGCTGCCGCTTGAATTCCGACGCTACCCGCCCGCGCAGATGCTCGAACGGGCCATGGCGTTCCGCGAAGAAATCGTGCGGCGCCGCAGCGTGCGCGAGTTCAGCCCACAGCCCCTCCCCGACGGCGTTCTGGAGCAGTGCCTGCTGGCCGCGGGCAGCGCGCCTTCGGGCGCGAATCAGCAGCCTTGGACCTTCGTCGTGGTCAGCGATCCCGAGGTCAAGCGCCGGATCCGCCTGGCCGCCGAAGAAGAAGAGCGCGCCTTCTACGCGACGCGGGCCAGCGCGGAATGGCTTGCGGCGCTCGCGGCGCTCGGCACGGATTGGAACAAGCCCTTCCTCGAGACGGCACCGGTCCTGATCGCCGTCTTCCGACAGGCCTACGGCCTCGAGCAGGGCGTGAAGCACGATCACTACTACACGCAGGAATCGGTGGGCATCGCGGTCGGGTTCTTGCTCGCCGCCTTGCACCACGCCGGTCTCGCCACGTTGACGCACACGCCCAGTCCGATGGGATTTTTGGCGCAGATCCTCGGCCGGCCCCAGAACGAGAAGCCCTACGTGCTGATTCCAGTCGGTTTTCCGACAGGCGATTGTCGCGTGCCGGACATTGCGCGCAAATCGCTGGACGAGATCCGCCACACGGTCTGAGAATTCACTTCATGCGAAAAGCCGCGGGCGCTTCGTTCAGCCTCAAGTCCCTGCGCGATCCCTTGGTCGCCGTCACTGTCTTGCTCGCGTGCGCTTGCGCTTCCTCGAAGCCCGCGGCGCAAAGCCGCGAACTGAGCGTGCTCTCGTGGAACCTGCTGCACGGCGCGGATGAGCACGGCAAACTCAATCTCGAAGCCAAGGGCGAGTACATCTCGCGCCAGGGCGCCGAACTCGTCTTCCTGCAAGAGATCGATCAAAACTGCCGGCGCACCAACAACGTCGATCAGATGCAGGTGCTCGCCGGCATCACGCGCATGGACCCGCAGTTCGCGGCGTTCATGGATTTTCAGGGCGGCCGCTACGGACTGGGCATGCTCAGCGCGCTGCCTTGTCGGACTTCGCGCGTCTTCGTGCTGCCGCCCGGCGACGAACCGCGCGTGGCGTTGCTGCGCGAAATCGAACTGTTCGAACACACGCTCTTGTGCATCGACGTGCATTTCAATTGGGTCGAGGACGACACGGCTCGTTTCGCGCAGGCGCAGGCGTTGCTCGCTTACCTCGCCACGGACGAACTGCCCTGCGTCATCGCCGGTGACTTCAACGACCGGCCGGCCAGCCGCACGCTCGAGGCCTTTTACGCCGCGGGATTCAAGCACGTCGAGCCCGCGGGGCCGAGCTGGGACGCGCGCGCGCCGAGCAAGGACATCGACCACATCCTGATCCGCTCAGGAAAAGGTCTGGAGCTGAAGGCGTCAGGCGGCGAGATCCTGGACGGAGACTTCCTCTCCGACCATCGCGCGGTTCGCGGAAAGATCCGCGTCAGCCGACGAGCTTGACCGCGGTCCCGTAGGCGACGAACTCCGCGGCGCCGGCCGAGATCTCGCTGGTCGTGAAGCGCATGGCGACGACCGCGTCCGCGCCGCGTGCGCGCGCTTCGGCGACCATGCGGTCGATCGCCTGCTCGCGGCTCTCGGCGAGCAACTTGGTGTACTCCTCGATCTCGCCGCCGACCAGGCGCTTGAAGCTGGCCGAGATGTCGCGGCCCAGGTGGCGCGAACGCACGGTGTTGCCGCGCACCAGACCTATGGTCTCTGCGATCTCGCGGCCCGGGACGTTGTCGGTGGTGCACAGGATCATCGTTCGATCTCGGTGTAGGGATCGTACGGCAAGGTGCGCAAACGACCGCGCAGCGTGACCAGGAAAAGCAACAGCGCGCCGCCGCACAACGCGGCCAGCAGGAACTTGGGCAGCGCTTCCATGTCGCTCTTCCAGACCTGCCAGGCGCACAGAGCGGCGAGTCCCGTGGCTCCGACGGCCATGCCGGCGAAGGCGAGCACGGTCGAAGTTTTTTGCAGCGGATCGCGGGCAAGCTTGCGCCACTCGTGATCGATGGGCTCCGGCCCGGCCATCGAGCGCGCCAGCAAGCCAAGGCGCTGCAGTTGCACGACCTCGCGGCGCACGTCTTCGCGCAGGCCGATTTCATTCTCGAATTCCGCGCGCGCCTTGGGGTCGAGTTCTCCATCGACGTAGGCCATCGCCAGGAGTTGCTCGCGCGAGGGCTCTTGAAGCGGTGCGCTCATGCCTTGCCTCCGAACGAGCGGTTGCCCTTTTCGATTCCAAGGTCGGAAAAGTCGTCGCCGAGGAACGCGGCAAGTTCGTCGCGCAAGCGGCGGCGCGCGTGGAAAAGTCGCGACATCACCGTGCCGATGGGGATGCCCAGCGAACTGGCGATCTGCTGGTAGGAATGATCGTGGAAGTGGCGCAGCGAGAGGATCTCGCGGTCGCGCACGGAGAGCTTCTTGAACGCGCGCCAGAACGCCTGGGCCCGTTCGTCGCTTTCCATGCGCGCGTTCGGCGCCGCAGCCTCTTCATCGACCAGTTCCCATTCGCCCGAGCCTTCGCGCGAATCGTCTCCAAAACCCGGCGTGAGCGAACGCTTCGCGATCTTGCCGTGCTTGCGCAGGTACGTGTAACAGGTGTTGCGCAGGATGCGGTGGAACCAGGGCAGGAAGGGCTCGCCCTCGCGGAAGCTGGCGCGGGCGCGGTAGGTCTTGAGGAAGGCCTCCTGGGAAAGCTCCATGGCGTCGTCGCGCGATCCGACCAGTCCGTGGGCGACATGGAACGCCCGGGACCGCAGGCCCACGACCAACTGGTCGAATGCGTCTCGGTCTCCGTTCTTCACCAGGATCATCAAGCGGGTCGCCTCGGTCTGCATCAGGTCGGCGGCGTACGCCGACTCGGCTGGCTTGTTCAATGGAATTTCGGGCGGGGGTTCCATGGATCCGGGCGCTCAGGCGGAGCCTGTCTTGTAGCCGATCCGTTGCGCGGCCAAATCCAGAACCTCCTCGGCGGCCCGCGCGCAGGCTCCCGGCGGTCCAAGCCTCCGGGCCGCGAGATCCAGTCCCCGCCGACATTCGGCGCGCCAGACGGGATCGCCGACGGCGCGCTTCAATGCCGAGCGGACCTGCTCGAGCGGACCCTGCGCGGCGAAGCAGAACTCGGGAACGACTTCGCGGCCGGCCAGCAGATTGATCGAGGCGAACCATGGCGGCGTCAAGAGGTGCTCGTACATCCAGGTCCCCAGCTTTCCGTCCAACCGATACACGACGACGGTCGGCAGACGGTGGTGCAGGAGGTCGAGCAGTACGGTGCCGGAAACGGAAAAGGCAGCGCGCGCGCGGCGCAGGCTTTCATGCAGGTCGCCGGTTTCGACTCGTACCCAGGCACTCGCGCCCGCGGCTTCGATATGCGTGCGCAGCAGCGTCTCGAGTTCCGCGCGTCCGTGGGGCAGGACCACCTCGAGGTCGGGGAATTCGCGGCGCAACTCCGCGAGCTGCGCCAGCATCCAAGGCAGATTGCGTTCGATCACCTTGCGCCGGCTGCCGGGCAAGAGCGCAATCCGCTGCGAGTTTTCGTCGCTGACTCCGCCCGGAACGTCGACGAGCGCGTCGAGCAAGGGATGTCCGACGTGGACCGTGCTCACGCCGCGGCGCGCGAACCAGGCCTGCTCGAAGGGCAGGATCGTCAATGCGCGGTCGACGGCGCTGACGTAGCCTTTGGCCCGCCACGGCGCCCAGCCCCAGTGTTGCGGTGTGACGAAGTGCACGACGGCCACACCGGCGCGGCGCGCGATGCGTCCGAGCGGCACGTGCAGCGCCGGCGAATCGATCAGCACGCAGACGTCAGGCGTTTCCTCGCGCAGGTGCGCCGCGACCGTGTGCAGCAGGCGCACGTAGAACGGCAGCGAGCCGAGCACGGCCGAAAATCCCATCGCGGCTTTTCGAACCGGGTCGCCGATCGTCCGCACGCCGGCCTGGCGCAGTCGTTCGCCGCCCAGGCCGGTCACTTGCGGTTCGCCGAGGCCCAGTTCGAGGCAGCGTGCTCGCAGAGCGCTCAGCGTGCTCAGCGCGTGGGTCTCGCCCGAGGGTTCTGCGCACGAAAGGAAGATGTGCGGCGCGCGGCCGCAACGCGGTCGGGCCCCTTCGGCGCGCTGCTGCGGGCTGGAGCTCAAGTCCGCCAGCAGTTCTTCGCGCAGGCGCCGGCGCTCCAACAGGTATCCCAGAAGCCGGAAGGGGAAGAGCGCGACGCTGCCCAGGGCGCGTGCAAATTCCAGCGCGACGGAAATCGCCGCCGGCGGGCCCCTGCGGGCGCGGGCTTGGGCCTCGGGCATGGCCGGGAGACTAGCAGTCCCGGCCGGTGCCCGGTAATCCTCCAGCGTCTATTGCGCCGGCGATACACGATTCACGGTTCGGAGGGCTGCCGGTATCGCATGGGTAATAAACGCCGGTGGATTACCGGGCA
>JANMRV010000678.1:0-2580 GCA_031388685.1 Planctomycetota bacterium | reverse complement strand
CCAGGCTGAGTCGCCATGGGGCGAATGGAAGCTGGACCTGGCGCTTGAGGTCCGCGAACCCAAGGATCTCGACACTCAGACCCCCATCGGCCTGCGCATCGGCTGGCGCCCCGCGAACGCGCCACTCGAGTGGGTGCTGGGCTATTCCGCTTCGGACGACCAGGAAGACGCCTTCACGATCTCCGAGGCTTCCGTGCGCATGAAAACGCGCGAACTCTCCGTGGGCGTGCGGCATAGCTTCCGAACCGAGACTCATTTCCAGCCCTCGCTCGCCGCCGGAGTCGCCTGGCTGCACGAGGACGTGCGCATCGAAGAATTCTTCGCGCCTGTCATCGAAGGCAGCGACGATTCTTTTGGAGTCTGGCTCGAAGGCGGAATCACGTGGCAGTGGATGAACGGCTTCCGCTTGGGCGCTGGTGCCCGGGCGTTCTTCGGCTCGGAACTCGACATCGGCGGCCAGTCGTACGACCCCACCTACACGCAACTGGCCGTGGTGTCGCTCGGCTACCGTTTCTGACGATCGAGTCAGGTGACTCGGTACGTCACCACGACTTGCGCGACGGCGCGTTGCCGAGCGCGCTTTCGCTGACCAAACGTCCGGCCGTCACGATCTCGACCGCGACATTCGGCGAAAGGCCGCGGCGCAATCCGCCTAGCGCGCCGGCCGAGAGCTTGAGCACGAAACACAGCGCCTCGTCGCCAATCAATTCTTCCGACTGCAGCGCGCCGCTCGAGCGCGCCAGCGCCGCACTGCGACCGTCCGCGATCGGCACGGTGAGCTTGGCCGTGATCGAATGTCCGTCGAGTTCGCGCAGCACGATCTGCGTCAAACGCTCGATTCCGTCGCCGGTCACCGCGCTGACGAAGACGACTTCGTTCTTGCGGCCCTGCGCCAGCGAATGCAGCGCGAGCGGTTCGGGCACGCGATCGATCTTGTTGAACACCAGCACTTCGCGCCGATCGGCCCAGGCGATGCCGTCGAGCACGGAATCGACCGCCTGGATCTGCGTCGAAGCATCGGGATGCGAGGCATCGACGATGTGCAAGAGCAGATCGGCGTGCAAGGTCTCCTCGAGCGTCGCGTGGAACGAAGCGACCAGATGGTGCGGCAGGCGCTGCAGGAATCCGACCGTGTCCGAGAGCAGCACGCTGCGCCCGTCGGGCAGGCGCCACTGGCGCGTGCGCGTGTCGAGCGTCGCGAACAACATGTCGACGGCGAGTTCCTTCGACCCCGTCAGCCGATTGAGCAGCGTCGATTTGCCGGCGTTGGTGTAACCGACGAGGCCGACCGTGAACTGGGCCTGGCGCGAGCGCACTTCGCGCTGACGGCGCTCGGCGATCACGGCGAGTTCGCGGCGCAGATCGAGCACACGTTTGCGCAGGATGCGCTTGTCGGTCTCGAGCTGCGTTTCGCCCGGACCGCGCGTGCCGACGGCGCCTTCCATGCGCTCGAGGTGTGTCCACATGCGCTTGAGGCGCGGCAAGAGGTACTCGGCCTGCGCGAGTTCGACTTGCAGGCGTGCCTCGGTCGTGCGCGCGCGCTTGGCGAAAATGTCCAGGATCACTTCGCTGCGATCGAGCACGCGCACGCCCCAGGCTTTTTCCAGGTTGCGGATGTTGGCCGGCGAAAGATCGTTGTCGACAGCGACCGCGTCGGGCGCCAGCAGTTCGACTTCCGCCGCGATCTCCGCGACCTTGCCCTTGCCCATCAGCGTCGCCGGATCGGGCGAATCCTTGTACTGGACGATGCCGGCGCCCACCGGCTCCACTTCGGCGGCGCGCAAGAGTTCGCGCAATTCCGCCAGCGGTCCATCGTGTTCTTCGGCCTGCCCGGGCAGGATCACGCCGCAGACCAGCACACGTTCGCGAGGTGCGGCAGTCGGTTTCGATGCTTTGCTCATGTGACCAGCGCGGAATCCCTGACCGGCTCGCGTTCGTGAACGAGGCTGCGAATCGTTCCGACTTCGTTCACCGCCGAAAGATTGGTGTGCACGCGCCAGTCCGGGTCCGTGACCGGATGATCCGAGCGGAAGTGCGTTCCGCGCGATTCATTGCGGCTCAGTGCGCTCTCCGACGCCAGGCGCGCAAGCGTCAGCATGTTGACCAGTTCCCAGGACTTGCTGTCGGTCGGAGAAAGCCCGCTGACGGCGCGCGTCCAGAACTCGAGCTTCGATATTGCGTCCTCGATCGCCGTCTCGGTGCGCACGATGCCCATCTGTCGCCACATCAATGACTTTAGCGAGTAGGTCAGATCCTCGATCGAGAGGCGCACGTCGGCCGGCGGCGTCGAACGCGCCGGCGATGTTTCCGTTTCGTGCGCGGCGGACTTGGCGCGTCGCGCGTCGCGCGCGGAGAGTCGCCCGGCGACCTCGCCGAGCACGAGGCCTTCGAGCAAGGAGTTCGAGCCCATGCGATTGGCGCCGTGCAATCCGGTGCTGGCGCACTCGCCGACGGCCCACAGCCCGTGGATATCCGTGCGGCCGTCGATGTCGACGCGCACGCCGCCGACCATGTAGTGCGCTCCCGGCCGCACCGGGATCGGATCCTTGGCGATGTCGATGCGGAAGTACTTGCAGATGC
>JANMRV010000576.1:0-5229 GCA_031388685.1 Planctomycetota bacterium | reverse complement strand
CTCCGGCGCGAAGCCGACGTTCTGCGTCTTCGGTGATGCACCGTAGGCCACGAGCACAACGACGTAGACACCGCCGACACCTGCTGCGACGCCAACCACGGAGCGCAGCCGATTCAACCACTTCGGGAAGAGGTTCATCGGGGAGTGTGACCCCGACGTGCGTCAAGTCCGACCTCCACCTTGACAGTGAGGTTTGCCGTGCTGGCTATCGCCGACCACGCCGGGGGATGCCTATCTCGCCCCGGTCTCCTGTTCGCGGCAGTGTTCATGGGTACGGGAGTTTCATGGCAAGAGCCCGCACACGCGATGCGCCAAACGGCGTAGCCAGACGCCGCCGAGGTCGTATACCGGGGATTCGGGTGGACAGTGCCTGCTCGCGCTAGTGTGGGGGAATCATGAACGCCCTGCTGCTCGCCTGTGCGTTAGCCTTACCGCAGTCGTCGGGTCCCGTGGAGTTCGGGAGGCACGCTCTCGAAGCGGCCTGCGAGCGCGCGCAGATCGCTCCGAGGATGAAGGACATCGAGGTTCGAGTGGAGGCTGGCGGGGCGCCGGAAACCTTCACGCTTACGACAGATGGAGAGAGCGCGAAAATCGTCGCCGCCGACGCGAGTGGCGCCATGTACGGCGAGTTCGAGCTGGCCGAGCGCATCGACGCGAATGGCGCGAAGGCCTTTGAGAAGTCGGAGACGAAGTGCGCGCCCTATTTATCGGTGCGCGCGATCAATCCCTTCCTGACGCTGCCCTGGGATTCGGACAAGAACGAACCGATCTACGATCCGGCGGCGCTGACGGATCCGGAGCGCTGGTGGTTCCAGAACGAGGATTACTGGACGACGCTGCTCGACCTGATGGCCGAGGCGCGGGTCAATCAACTGGACCTGCACGGCGCCTATGACATCGACACGACGCGCTTCCCGAATCTCTACGCGTATTTCATCGACAGCCAGTCGTTTCCGGATGTCGGTGTCGCGCCGGCGATCAAAGCGAAAAACCTTGCGCAGCTCGCGCATGTGATCGAGATGGCGCACGCGCGCGGCATCAAGGTCAGCCTGATGTCCTACGAGGCGCAGTTCTACACGCCGCACAATCCGAAACCGGCATACGAGTCGAGCGAGGCAAACCTGGCGAAGTACACACGCGAAGTCGTCGAAGCGATGATCCGTGCGCTGCCGAAGTTGGATGCAATCGGCTTTCGCATCGGCGAGAGCGGGCATGGAGCGGAGTTCTTCAACTGCTACACGGAAGCTGTGAAAGCGAGCGGCCGCAACATTCCTTTGTATACGCGCTCGTGGATCACACGAAAGCGCGTCGTCGTTCCGCTCGCGCAGGCATCGAGCGATTTCACGGTTGAAATCAAGTTCAACGGCGAGCAGTGGGGGCCGCCTTACCCGATCGCGGGCGGTCGCGTGCCGGGCTGGCATTCGTATTCGTTCGAGGATTACCTGAGCGATTCGAACGTGAAGTCCGCCGCAAAGATGTGGGACGGTGTTGTCGCCGACAACGGCGAAAAATGGCCGGCGCAGCCGTACAAGATCGTCTGGCAAGTCCGCGCGAACGGAACGCATCGCATCTTTCCGTTCTACGAACCGGATTGGGTGCGTCGCACGGTCGAGTCGATGCCGCTCGGGACTGCGCGCGGGTTTTCCGTCGAGATGGTGAACTCGTATTTCCCCGCGACACCGCGCTACTACCTCGCGAATCCCGAGGATCAGTGGTGCAACTGGATCCACCAACGCGACGCGATGTGGCTGATCCAGTGGGGGAGATTGGGGTATGACCCGAAGACGCCGGAACAGGTGTTTGAGCAGGCGATCGAGAAGCACCTTGGCAAGGACGTCCGCGCGATGGCGCCGCAATGGAAAGCCGCGAGCCGAATCGTCCCAACTGCATTCACCGCATATTCATTCGGTCCTGATCACCGAGATCACGCGCCAGAGCTCGAGTGGGGCGGCACGACTGACGACTTCGTCCAAACTGAGCCTTTCGACAGTCACGTGTTCATGTCGATCAAGGAAGCATCGGCGCTTCGAGCGACGGGTGGCATCGACGGTCGACGCGTCAATGCGTTCGCCGGTGAGTTTCTGAGGGTCAGCAATCCAGATGGGTTCCCTGCCTCGAGGTCCGCCGGGGCTTTCAAGGAAATCGCCGGGGCGGTAGAGATGCTTCGGTCGCTGGGTGACTACTACGCCAGTCGATTGCGGATCGCATTTGTCCGCGCGTATTCGGACAGCCCGGGGCAAGCTAGCGGGTTGGCTAGCGGTAGGGTGCACGCGTTCTTCAGGGATTGCGATCGAGCCGAGTCTAGTTGGGGAGTGCTTGTGAATTCTGTATCGGCCCGCTTCTTCAAGCCGTTCACCGATCGATTGCGAATGGGCACGAATCAGTTCTCATGGACAAAAGAAGTCTCGAAGATTCACGCAGACATTGCCGATCAACTGCAAATTCCTCAGCAAACCGTGCGTGCGACCCCTCCGTACAACGAGGCTACACTCCCGCGTGGCAAGTGCAAGCTGACATGGAAGGCGACACCCGAAGGCAGCATCGAATGCAGGGTGCAACTGGATGCCGAGTTGGGCACGACCAAAGCATGGCTGCTCGAGAAGCCGCTACCGAGTTCAACCTTCTTCCACAAGCACGCCATGCTTCGCGAGGGCGAAGGCGTCTTCTCAGTTCGACTGCCCAAATGCAACGCGGGCTCGATGATCAGTGCGGAACTCTTGCGCATCGAAGGCCCCGTACGCTTTCCGTGTCCCTGGGAGCAGAGACCCGAATCGGCGGCTCAGCGGGACTTTTCGCAGAACCATTGGACAGGGGAACGTCCTTATGTATTGGTGCCAGCACGCCCTGGTCCCACACCGACCTACTACTCCAGCCAGGAATCGCTCAAGTACCTCAAGCCCGAATCGCTCGACCCCGCTAAGCACGGGATGATGTTGATCGCGACGCGCGCGTGGGATTTCCATCGCGGATTCGATGTCGCGACGCAGCGCAAGATCCTCGACGCGGTGAAGCGCGGGATGAAGTTGCTCGTACTGCAGCAGGATTACACGAGCGGTCGTTATCCGCTCGACTGGTATCCCAAGCGGCCGACGATCGTCAACGCACCGACGACGACGTTCGATCCTGCCGGAGCACTCGGGCTCGAGAAAGTCGAGACGGCCGACGTGCTCTATCAACCGATCCAGGCCTGCGACGGTTGGGAAGTCTTCGGCAACGGCGGCATCGCGCGCTCGAAGTACGGCGAGGGCGAGATCTGGCTCTGCCAGGCGCGTTTGATGCAGCGCATGCACATTCCCGGCTGCGCGCGCAATTTGAAGACGCTGCTCGAACTCGGTGGTCGCGAGAAGCCCGTGGTCGTGATCGACGCGGGCTCCGAGGGCAATCGCTATTCGACGAGCGTTTTCTGCGACTACATGAATGCCCACGACATTCCGTTCCTGACGCTCGGCGAAGTGATCGTCAACGAACAGGGCATGGACTCGTTCGAGGTCGTGCGCGGCCCGATGAGCGCCGCTCGGATTCTTGGCGAGCGCGGCCCGAAGATGGTCGGCGAGTGGCTGAATGCGAAAATGCGCGCGGCGGTCGATAGGCCGGTGCCGGCGACGCGCGAAGACTTTGAAGTTGAGCGTGCGCGGCGCAAGCGCGAGTTCATGCGCTGCATCGGGCTCGATCCGTTGCCGCCGAGGACGCCGCTCAACGCGCGCATGACCGGCGTGCTCGAACGCGAAGGCTACACGCTAGAAAAGATCGTCTATGAGAGCCGCCCGAACTTTCCGGTGACCGCACACCTCTATGTTCCCAAGGGACATGCCGGCGAAAAATTGCCGGTGATCGTCAATGCGACGGGGCATTGGCCGCACAAGAAGACCGAGCCGACCGAACAAATGCGCCTGATCAGTCAGGTGCGCGCGGGATATCTTGCGATCGAAGTCGACTCACCGGGTTTTAGCTTCGAAGGCGACGCAAAGATCGAGCGCCGTGGCGCGGGCACGCACTTCGACCCGCGCAACATCGCGGGCTCGGTCACGGCGAACACGATCTACATCTGGGATCTCATGCGCGCTGTCGATTATCTGGCGACGCGGCCGGAAGCCGACATGACGCGCGTCGGCATCACCGGCGCTTCCGGCGGGGGACACGCGACGATGTTCGCCTTCGCGGCTGATGAGCGCTTCAGTTGCGCTGTGCCCGTTTGCTACCCATCGAGTTTCCGCGACGGCTGGGACAATGGCTGCAATTGCAATCACGTTCCGGGCTATGTCCAGGTCGGCGACCGCGCCGATGTGATCGCGATTCGCGCTCCGGCGCCGGTTTTCGTCATCGGCGCGAAGGACGATCCGGAGTTTCCGGCCAGGGGAACGTTGCGAACGGGCGAAAAATTGAAGGCGAGCTGGAAGTTGTTCGGTGCGGAGAAAGACGCTTGGACGCAGCTGTTCGACGGCGGCCACGACTACAACCAGCCGATGCGTGAAGCGGCGATGAGCTTTTTCGATCTTCACTTGCGCAAGAAGGGGGACGGCTCCGCGGTTGCGGAGCGCGAGATCAAAACGGAACCTCCGGAGGCGCCCGGACTTTTCTGCTTGCCCGATGCGCCGAAGAATCAGGTCACGATGCGCGACATCGCGCGCGCAAACGTCGAACGAGCGGGCAATGCTGGTTGGGATGAAGTCGTCGCGCTGAACGGCGGATTGCCCGCGCGCGTGCCGCTCGAATTCAAGGTTCTTCCGCTGACGCCGAGCGAGGCCGGTCAGCCAATCACGTTTCAATCAGAGCGCGGGATCACGATCCCAGGACTCTTGTATCGGCCGCAATCCGCGAATGCAGCCATTGTCTTCGTGCACGAACGCGGCAAGCTCGAAGCGCGCAAGGAGTTCCCGATCGACGCGCTCGTCGCCGACGGATGCGCCTGCCTGTTGATCGACGTGCGCGGCTTCGGCGAACTGCCGGGCCTCGATCCGAAGCTGATGAGCTACCTCGGCATCGCCGACAGTTTTGCCATGGGCCATGACGCGGCGCGCGCGGCAGAGGCGATGCTCGACTTCGCGCCCAAAGTCGTTGTTGTCGGCAGGGGAACGTGCGGTTCGCTTGTTGCGCTCTACGCCGGCCTGATGGAGAAGCGCGTCTCGCGTGTGATCGGTCTCGACGCCCTCGAAAACTGGTCCGAGCTCTTCGACGACTCGGTACCGACCTACACGCTCCAACCTCGCATCATGTACGGCGCCACGATCG
>JANMRV010000570.1:0-1018 GCA_031388685.1 Planctomycetota bacterium | reverse complement strand
CGACGCCGCGCCGAGCGGGACCGACCCGAAGTACATGCTCGGGACGTACCTGTTCACCGTCGATGAGAAGGGAGTCACGGGCAAGCAAGCCTGGGGCGCGGACTATCAAGCTGGTTACGCCTTCGATCGGACGTACTTCGGCGAGCGTGGCGAACTCGCATTGCGCATGCCGGCAGCTGGAGTGTACGAGTGCTACGTGTTCGTCACCGTGGTCGTCAATGGCGTGTTTCGCGGTGCACAAGTCGAACTCGCGACCAAGCCGCGCATCTCGGTCCTCGCGAGTCCGGCGGAGCAGATCTTCGAGCTCTCGATCCCCGAGGCCGCGGTCAAGGCCGCGGTGCAGAGCACCCTGTGACGTCGTCCGGAGCAGGCCGTTCACGCGTGGAAGCGGCCTCAGTCCGGACGAAGCCACCTGAGTCAGTTCTCGATCGCCCTCGCGGAAGTGATAGCTTGGTCGGTCGATGGCACTGATGGAATTCTTGGCCTTCGAGGGCAGGCTGCTGACCTTTCGGAGTGTCGGTCCGATCGAAGCCAATCGACGCAAGGTCTTTATCGCCTTCGGTCTGCTCTTCACATGGCTCGCCGGCGTCGGACGATATTGGGACAACCCGCGCGCTTCGACGTGGCAATACCTGGGCTTGGGTTCGATTGTCTACGTGTTCGTGCTCGCTGCGATCCTGTGGATCATCGTGGCGCCGCTGCGGCCGAAGCATTGGAGCTATTCGAACGTCTTGCTGTTCGTGACGCTGACTTCGCCGCCCGCGCTGCTCTATTCGATTCCGGTCGAGCGCTTTCTTTCGCTCGATCTTGCCGCGAACGTCAATGCGTGGTTCCTCGCAGTGATCGCAAGCTGGCGGCTTGCGCTGCTTTTCATGTTCCTGCATCGAGTCGCGGGGCTGCGCCTGATCGAGACGATCATCGCGAGCTTGCTTCCTATGACCGCCATCGTTTGCGCGCTCACGGTCCTGAACCTCGAGCACGTCGTCTTCGACCTCATGTCTGGAATCCGCGAGGAGGC
>JANMRV010000525.1:0-4250 GCA_031388685.1 Planctomycetota bacterium | reverse complement strand
CCGCGAACATCCGTTGCTCGGCAAGAGCACGCTGGTCGCGACGGTCTTCGAATCCGGGCAGCGCCACAACGTGGTGCCCGATCGCGCGCTCGCCGTCTTCGACGGCCGGATTGCACCTCCGTACACGGCTGACGACGGCGTGAATGCTCTGGCGAGTCGCATGCCGGGCGCGAAGATCGCCGCGCGTTCTGCGCGCCTGGGGCCGATCGAAACGGCCGAGGATCATCCGCTGGTGCGCGCCGCACTCAAAGCCGCGGGCCAGAGCGCGGCGATCGGTTCATCGACCCTGTCCGACATGGCGCTTCTGCAGGGCGTGGCCTGCGTGAAGTGCGGTCCCGGCGAAACGGCGCGTTCGCACACGCCCGACGAATTCATCTTGCAGAGCGAACTCGAAGCCGGAGCGGCGTTCTACCAACGTTTCGTTCCGTTGGCGCTCGAGGCACTGGCGGCGAAGGCGGTAGCGACGTGAGCACAAAAGAAACTCCGCGGCCGATCTGGGATCGCGGCGACGCGATCGACGGAGAAATGCTCGCCTTCACGATCGGCGACGATCCAACTATGGACCGCCGTCTCGTCGAGCACGATCTGCGTGGCTCGATCGTTCATGCTCAGGGCCTGGCCAAGGTCGGGCTGATCACGGCCGGCGATTTGGCCGCGATCGAGACGGGACTCGAAGGCTTGCTCGCCGCCCATCGCGCCCGCGAGTGGGACGTCGAAGCCGGCGATGAAGACGTGCACTCCGCCGTCGAGCGCCGGTTGATCGAGCGCATCGGCGACGCCGGAAAGAAATTGCACACGGCGCGCAGCCGCAACGAGCAAGTCGCGCTCGACGTGCGGCTGTGGCTGCGCGACGCGATCTCCACGACGGATGGTTTGGCCGGCAATTTGATCGCAGCCTGCCGCGCGCTCGCTGAACAGCACGCGCACACGGCCTTGCCCGGCTACACGCACCTGCGGCCGGCGATGCCCTCTTCGGTGCGCGATTGGTCGCTGGCCCACGCGCGCGCGTTCGAGGACGATCGTGCCGCCTTCAGCGAGGCGCGCCGTCGCATCGCCGAGTGTCCGCTCGGATCGGGCGCGGGTTATGGACTGCCCGTGGAACTCGCGCGCAGCTTCGTCGCCGAAAAGCTCGGCTTCGAGCGGCCGGTGGAGCCGGTCACTTTCGTGCAGCACTCGCGCGGCCGCGCGGAACTGGCCTATGTCTCCGCGCTCGAAGGCTTCGCGCTCGACCTGGGCAAACTTGCCGCCGATCTGTGGCTGTATTCCTCGAAGGAGTTCGGCTTCGTCAAGCTGCCCGTCGAGCTGACCACGGGCTCGTCGCTCATGCCGCAGAAGCGCAATCCCGACCTGATCGAACTCGTGCGCGCCCACGCGCGCGGGGTGATCAGCGACCGTGCCGCATTGCTCGACGTCGTGCGCGACCTGCCGTCGGGATATCACCGCGATTTCCAGCTGATCAAGGGACCGCTGTTCCGCGCGCACGATCGTGTGACGGCGATGCTGCCGCTGTGCGCGAAGCTCGTCGCGCGCCTGGAATTCGACGCGCAAGCGATCGCGCAAGTGCTCGCGGATCCCGGGCTCGCGGCTACCGCGCGCACGCTCGAGAAGGTTCGTGCAGGCATTCCGTTCCGCGAAGCGTATCGCCAGGAGAGCCGCGCGAGTGAGTGAGAAGAGGCCAACGGTCGCTGCAGCGCACTCGATTCACCACGCCGACAATCTGGACGTGCTCGCGAGTCTGCCCGATGGCTCTGTCGATCTCATCTACATCGATCCGCCGTTCAATACCGGCAAAACGCAGCAGCGCACGCAGATCGCAGCCGTGCTCTCGGCGACCGGCGACCGCACCGGTTTTCACGGCAAGCGCTACCAGAGCAAGGTCATCGGGACCAAGCGCTTCAGCGATCAGTTCGACGACTACCTCGCGTTCCTCGAACCGCGCCTCGTCGAAGCTCGGCGTGTACTCGCGGCGGACGGCTCGCTGTATTTCCACGTCGACTATCGCGAAGTCCACTACTGCAAGATCCTGCTCGACACGATCTTCGGCCGTGCTTCGTTCCAGAACGAGATCATCTGGGCCTACGACTACGGCGGCCGGCCGAAGAACCGCTGGCCCGCGAAGCACGACAACATTCTTTGGTACACGAAGGATCCAAAGAACTACGTGTTCGACGTCGAGGCGGTCGAGCGCATTCCCTACATGTCGCCGGGTCTCGTGGGGCCGGAAAAAGCCGCGCGCGGCAAGTTGCCCACGGATACGTGGTGGCACACGATCGTGGTCACCAACAGCGCGGAGAAGACCGGCTATCCGACGCAGAAACCGCTCGGCATCCTGCGTCGCATCGTGCAAGCGTCTTCACGGCCGAATGGGCTCGTGCTCGATTTTTTCGCAGGCAGCGGCACCACCGGCGCCGCGGCGCTCGAACTCGGCAGGCGATTCATCCTCGTCGATTCGAATCCCGAGGCGATCGAGGTCATGAAAAAACGCTTCCAAGGCGTCGTTGGGATTGAATGGCACGGAGTCGGCCGTCGATCGAAGCGTCCCGCGGCGAAACGCACTCAGCGCGCGGCCCGCTAGGTCCGCAGTTCGGGCATCTCGCACTCGAGGCGCGCCGCACCCCGCGCGCGTTTGAGCTTTGCCTCCACCTTTTGAGCCATGCCGCGACCTGTGAACGGTCCGTGCATTCGCGCGCAGGTCCAGGGCCGGCCTGAGCGCGTGCGCCGCGCGCCTCCGCGTTCCAGTCCGTTGTGCTGGCGCAGCCGGCGTTCGCCGTCGCAGGTCGTGCCCACGTAGGTCGCCTGGCTCGAGTGCGAGACGAGCACGTAGACCCACCATCCGCCGTCGCGCGAGCTCTGCATCGTTCCGCGAGGCTACAATGCGGCGCCGCGCGGATGCGAACAGGATGTTGATCGACATGCTGAAGGCCCTGGTGATGCTGCCGCTATGCCTGTACGTGGCGATGGCGCTTGGCTTCGCGCTGCTGCGCCGCAAGCCGCGGCTCGCGCGCTGGCTGATCGGCACGGGCTTTGGCCTGCTGCTCTTGCTTTCGCTGCCCGCGGTCGCGACCCTACTTCAGATCGGTTTGCAGGGTCCGGTCCCGCAGGCGGAGCTGGAACCCGGCGATGCCCAGGCGATCGTGGTGCTCGGCGGAGATGGAAACTCTTTCGCGCCCGAATTTGGCGGGCCGAGCGTCGGCGCGTTGACGCTCGAGCGTTTGCGCTACGCCGCCAGGCTCGCCAAGCGCACCCAGTTGCCCCTGCTGGTTTCCGCGGGATCCCCGCGCCGGGGCGAACCGCCGTTGTCCGCCGCCATGGCCGCGACGCTGGAGGAGGAGTTCGGCGTCGGCGTGCGCTGGCGCGAGTCACGCTCCGCCGATACACGGGAAAATGCCTTGTTTTCAGCCGCAATTCTGCGCGCGGAGGGTATCGAACGCGTGCTCGTCGTCACCCACGCCTGGCACGAGGCGCGCGCGCTCGTGGAATTCGAGCGAGCCGGGCTGAAGCCGCGCGCCGCCGGAACGGGCTGGCGCAAACTGCGCGCCGGCGAGCTGGGAACCTGGATCCCCTCGGCGCGTGGCCTGCGCGAAAGCGGCTGGGCCTTGCACGAGTGGTTCGGCCGCCTTTGGTACCTGCTGACCTGACCCAGGCACCGTACTGTCCGATTCGCGCTCGCGTGACCTGCTTCTTACGGCACTTCTCTCAAGACCGGCTGCTCGCCCCGACGATCTCGCGCCTGACAAGTTCGGCGACCCAAGGGGGACTGGCGAGTTCGGGGACTCCTGGACCGCGAGTCCGGTCGCAAGATCGATCAGGCATTCGGCAGAGGGGGAAGCGTGGGAAACGGGCACAATCCGCGTGGGAACGCGACGAATCGTCAGCGGGCAGTGGCTGCCCGACGCGGCGATGGTTGGGATCTGAGTATCGTCATTCCGACATCGGACGACGCGGAGCGTATCGCAGCGAGCCTGAAGCGCATCGCAGCATTTCTCTCGCGATCGAATCTGGCGGCCGAGGTTTTGATCGCTGACGACGCCAGTCGCGACGGCATCGAAAAGACGGTCGCCCCGTGGAACGAACACTTCGCCCGGCTGCGCCTGGTGCGCAGTGACGTGCGCAAGGGCATCGGGGCCGCCGCGCGTTCAGGACTCCTGCTCGCGGAAGGCAAGCAGGTCCTGCTCGCCGAAGTCGGCCTCGCCGCTCCGATCGAAGACGCGGACGTTCTGCTCGACAGTCTCGCCGCCGGCGCGGACGTC
>JANMRV010000523.1:0-10838 GCA_031388685.1 Planctomycetota bacterium | reverse complement strand
ACACGATCGAAGCCGGCGCGCCCGCGCTGACCAGTTCCTCGAGCAACGGGACCTCGAGCGGATCGTCGACGCGCGTGTAGATCTTGCCATCGGAATACGTGCCGGCGCCACCTTCGCCGAAAAGCAGGTTGCGCTCGGGATCGGGCACGCGACTGTGGTGAAATTTCGCCAGCGCCCGCGCGCGCTCCCGGAGCATCGGCCCGCGCTCGATCAAGGTCGTGCGCACGCCGTTGACGGCAAGCACCCAAGCCGCGAACAGTCCCGCCGGACCGCTGCCGACGACCACCGCGCGCGCCCCGTTGCCTGACGAGCCCATGCCGAGCGAGGCATGCGGACGAGGATGAACCAGGCTTGCGGGCTTGGGCGCGAGTTTCAGGCGGCCGGTCTTCTCCAGCCGCGCCATCGCACGCGTGCGCATGTGGAGGTCGAGCACGACGTCGACGTTGCAAACGAATTCGAGTCCCGTCGAACGCGTGCGCCGGCGCGCGTCGAGCGCTTTTCGCGCGATGCGCAGGCCGCGAACCCGTCCAGTCTCGAGCCCGAGTTCGCCGGCCGCGCGCTCGAGCAGCAAGGCCTCGGATTCGAGCGGCAACAGCCGCAAATGGAAGAGCCGCCAGGTCGCCGTCGGGACCGGGGGAATCTTGGGAATCGTGGAATCGCTCGAGTTCATGGCGGGGCCGCTTGGGGCCCAGGTGCCGTGCACAGCTCAGGCACGGTCGCGCCGATCAGGGGCCGAATCCGTGCGGCGGCAATGTTAGCATGCGCAGTCACCCAGGAGCCCACGCTGAGTCCGCTGTACAACACTTCCCGCGACGATCTCTCCGCGCTCTTTGCGCACTTCGACCTCGACATCCAGAAGGTCAGCGTCGTCGACGCCGCCGATGCCGGCCAGGACCGCCCCGCCGTGCTGCGCGGACCGGGCCACGTGCTCATCGCGCAGGTGGGCTACAGCCCCGATGTCTTCACCGCGGTGCGCACCTACAAGGGCCGCGGCGACAAGTCGCTCGCCGCCGACGGAACCGCGATGGTGTTCCTGAAGGATGCGCGCTCGACCCAAGAGATCGCGCGCTGGCGCAACGCGCTGTGGCCGTGGCTGCACGTCGTCGCGCACGTGCGCCTCGAACCCGGACGGGCGACCATCGACACGCTCTCCGGAAGCGAGCAGAAAGAGTTCGCGATCCAGAAGCGCGGGCATCTCTTGGTCGCGCGCCGGCGCGAGTTCGTGCTCTCGCCCGCGAATACCGTGCTCAAGTTCGACAAGAACGCCGGCGGATGGAATCCGAAACCCGGCTCGCGCGGATGGGCGCACTACCGTTGGATGCGACGCTACGTCGGAACCTTTGCACCGGTACGCGCCGGTGCGCGCATCCTCGACTTCGGTTGCGGCGCGGGCTGGTGCGGCATCGAGGCCGCATTGACCTCGCCGGGTTCGAGCCTGGCGATGTTCGATCCTTCGCCCGAGCTCGCGCAAGGCGCAGGCGCGAACGCAAAGTCCGCGGGTCTCTCCGCGCTGAGCGTGCGCACCGGTTTCGGCGAAGCACCGCCCTTCCCCGCGCCCGACGAGGCGCGTTTCGATCACGTGATCAGTTCCGGCGTGGTCAGTTTTTCGCCCGATTTCCGGCGCTGGTTCGACGGCCTTTCGGACACGATCGCGCCGGGCGGAACGCTGGTGATCGGCGATCTGCACCGCGAATCAAAGGGCATGCTGGCGCGGCGCGCACGCAAGCCGCTGCTCGCGGCGCGCGAGATGAACGCGCTGACCCGTGAGGAAGCCCAAAGCGAACTGGAAGCACGCGGCTATCGCTTCGTCCGAGCCGCCGGCTACCAGCTGACTTCGCCATGGCCGGAAGCGATGCACGTCTCCGACACGAAACTTTGCGGCGCGCTGTCGCCGCTGATCCTGGCCTTGAACAAGTTCAGCGCGGGCGACGGCAATCCGGATCGCTTCGACAGCTGGGTGATGCAGTTCAGCGCCGGAGCTTAGGGACCCAGCGTTCGAGTTCGCGGTCGAGTTCTCCGCGCGCCGGCGCGCCGCGCCAGCGCGAACGCACGACACCCTGTGCGTCGATCAGATACCAGCTCGGCCAAACTCGGATGCGCCAGCGCGTCGCGATGGCACCGCCGGTGCCCTCGCGGCCTTCCCACAAATTCGGCCAGGCCAACTCCTCGCGCGCGATCACCAAGCTTGCGGTTTGGGCCTCTGGGTCCGAATTGACGCCCAGAATCGTGAACGGCCGATCGGCGAAGCGAGCCTGGAGTGTGCGTTGCAGTGGGTAGAGCGCACGCGCGGGCATGCACCAGTCTCCCCAGAAACACACCAGCACCGCCCTGCCGCGAAGCGCCGACAGACGCAGTTCGATTCCGGAAAAATCCTTGCCGACGATTTCCGGCGCCGGCTCGCCGGGTAAGACGAGGTCGCGCAGGCTGAGCGTGAACTGAGCCGCGAGTTCGCCCCAGGTTCTTGCCGAGAGCGGGTGCTTCGAGTCGGCGTACTGTTCGGAAATTCGCTGCAGGCAAGCCAGCACGCGCGCGCGTTCGGCCACCTCGATGTCGCCCTCTTCCAGCGCTCGATCGAGCACGGGCTCGATCGCGTGGAACTCGCAGGCCGCGCGCACCGAATTCGAGGTCGTCGTCGCGAGCACGCTTGCGCGCAGCGCGCTTTCGTGGGCGTCGTCGCGCAGCACGCGCAGCACGAATTCGCCCATGATGTCGCCATCATCGCGGTACAGGGCGATCACACGCTCCAGCGCGCGGTCGCGTGCCGACAACAATTCGGCGGAGCCCTCGGAGTTGTCGAGGCTCGCCGCGAAGCGCAGCGCCTCATAGCACTCGCGGCCGCGCGCGACCTCGGCCACAGCGAGCGCGCGCGCCGCCAGGTTTGCGCGCACCTTCGTGCTCACCGGGCCGAGCCGCTTGGCATTGCGCCAGTCGCGCAACACTTCGAAGAGGTACTCAGGCGCGACGGAAAAGGCGGTCGACGACGCGCGAGCGACTCCGCCGGGGGCGGCGAAAAACGAAGCGACCACGGCCACGACGAGCGCGGCCGTGGTCGCAAAAAGCCTCTGGCTAGGACTTCTTGGGCAGCGCCTTGGCTTCCTTGACCAGTCCGTCGATGAGCCCATTGAGTTCCTCATCGCCCGGCGCTCCGAGGAACTTGTGGCGGATCTTGCCCTGGGCATCGATCAGATACAGGGTCGGCCATCCTTGCACGGCCCAACGCTCGCTGATCGGACCAGCGGCGCCTTTCGGACCGTTCCAGAAGCTGCGCCATGTGATCTGCTCCTCCTTCAAATGGGGCAGGAGCTTTTCCAGGTCCGGGTCCGAGTTGACTCCGACCAGCGCGAAAGGTTCATCCTTGAGGCGTGCGACGAGCGACCGCTCGTGCGGGAACATTGCCCGGCAAGGGCCTCACCAATAGCCCCAGAAATCGAGCAGCACGACCTTGCCGCGGTAGTCGGAGAGCTTGAACTTCACTCCGGCGGTGTCGCCGGCTTCGATTTCGGGCGCCAGCGATCCGATCGACAGATGTTCGACCTGAAAAATCGCGCTCTCGCAGACTTCGCTCCACGGCTTCTTGCGGCCCGCTGAGACGACCTTCCCGTGTTCCTTGACGAAGGCCTTCAGTCCGACGAGCAGCGCCTTGGATTCCTTCTCGCTGCGATCCTCGCGCTCGATCTGCCCGTTGAGCGGCACAAAGGCGCAGGCGGCCTTGACCTCGGGGGCTTTCGAGCGCTTGCCGAGTTTGGCCGCGCGTTGGGCATCGCCCAGGTAGCGCTCGACGATGGGAGCGAGCAGCGCGGCTTCATCGGCGTCCTTGTCGATGACGAGGTCCCAAAGTTCCCCGCGCAGCCTGTCGAATTCGGCGCTCTTGCCCCTGAAGAACAGATTGCAGCTGAGCTCGAGCGCATCCGCGCGACCGGCCGCATCCGCGGCATCGACGGCGAAGTCCAGGGCACGTGTGCCGAAGTCGACGGCTTGCTCCTCGTTGAGCGGCTTGCCTCTGCCGGCCTCGGCGACTTCAGCCTTGAATTCCTCGAACGTATCGAGGACACGGATTTTCGATGCCTCGGTTGGCGCCAGCGCGCCGGGACTTCCGGCGAGCATCAGCCCGATCAAGACAATGCCAAAGGTGTTCATGGGTTCTCCTGGTGCATGAGCTGTCGCAAAAATTCCAATCAGGGCCGTGAGCGCTGCTGCTTGACGCGCGGTCCGCGGCCGTAGTCGAGCAGCCGTGTCAGCATCGGGCGCAATTCGGAGCGCCGGACGATCATGTCGATCTGCCCCTTGGAGAGCAGGAATTCCGCGCGCTGGAAGCCCGCGGGCAATTCCTGTCGCAAGGTCGTGGCGATGACGCGCGGACCGGCAAACCCGATCAGCGCGCCGGGCTCGGCAAGCGTCAGATCGCAGACCGAAGCGAACGACGCGGTGACTCCGCCAGTCGTCGGGTGCGTCATCACGCAGATCGAATAGCCGCCCTTGTCCTTGAGCTCCGCCAGGGCCGAGCAGGTCTTGGCCATCTGCATCAGGCTGAGCACGCCCTCGTGCATGCGCGCCCCCCCCGAGCTGGTGAAGATCACCAGCGGAAGGCGCTTCATGCCGGCGAGTTCCGCCGCCAGTGCGATCTTCTCGCCGACCACTTCGCCCATCGATCCGCCCAGAAAACTGAAATCGAGCACGACCAGCACGATGGCGCGGCCTTCGATCGAACCGAATCCGCACAACAAGGCCTCGGCCTGTCCCGTGCGGTTCTCGGCCTTCTTGACTTTGTCGAGGTAGGGAATCTGATCGTGGAATTTGAGCCGGTCGATCGTGCGCAGGTCGGGGAATTTTTCGCGCCACGAATCCGGGTCGAGCAGCATCGCGATGCGCTCGCGTCCCGGCAGCGTGAAGTGGAAGTCGCAGGCCGGACACACGCGGCCCTTCTCCTCCAATTCCTTGCGGTAAATCATCTGCCCGCAGCTCTCGCACTTGAGCCACAGCCCCTCGGGCATGTCCTTCTTCTTGCGCAGCCTGGCGAAACGCGTTTCGGACAGCGAAGTCTCGGCGGGCTTTTCCAGGGCGGGCTCGCCGGCCGCGACACTCAGCTTGGCAGGCGGGACTTCCGTTTCCTGCTTGGGATTCGACACGACGGCTTCGCCGCCGGTTGCGGCGCCGACCTCGCTGTTCAGCTTGCCCTGCGGCTTTGCCTCGGTCCTTGCGCGCTCGGCCTTCGCCGGATCAGGATTTCGCATGGAGCACCTTGTTCTGGGCAACTCGCGCCGTCTCGCGCAGGCGCGCGATCGTCGCCGGGATGTCATTGGACCCAAACACCGCCGAACCGGCCACGAACACGTTCGCGCCGGCCTCGGCGCAAGCCGCGATGGTCTTCTCGCCGATACCGCCGTCCACCTGGACATGGCCGCTGTAGCCGCGTTCGCGCAGCCAGCGCACCTTTCGCAGCACCTCGGGCATGAACTTCTGACCGCCGAATCCGGCGTGCACGCTCATGACCAGCACGAGGTCGACTTCGCTGAGCACTTCGGCGACGCGCTCGATGTCGGAAGGCGGATTGAGCGCGATACCGACCTGTGCGACACCCTCGCCGCGAAAAGCCTTGATAATCTCGCGCAACTGCGTCGGCTTTTCCGCAAGCTCGGCGTGGAAGGTCAGTACGTGCGCGCCCGCCTTCACGTAGTCGCGGACATAGCGCACGGGTTCGCTGATCATCAGGTGCACATCGAGCGGACGTTTCGCGACGCGCGCGAGGCACTCGATCACCGGCGGGCCAATGGTCAGGTTGGGCACGAAATGTCCGTCCATGACATCGACGTGCAACCAGTCGGCACCCGCCGCCTCGACCCGTTTCACCTCATCCCCGAGCCGGGCGAAGTTACTGGCGAGCAGCGAAGGCGAAATCAGGTTCGGCGGAATGGGCATGGAACTCGACCGAACGGATGCGCCGGTCGGGACGAGCCGGATTCTAGCCCGGCAGGCGCGCCGATGCGCCAGCAGGATCCACGGGGGGCCGCCAAGGCCGATCCGGGACCGCGCTTGGCGCTGACCGTACCCCTGGCACATTTAAGGATGCGTTCTCGGGGCAGCGGGTCGGACGCCTCCGCCAACGGCCTCCCCGCGGATCGAGCGTCGTGCACGCACGCCCTCGGTGCCGGGTCGGCAGGGCGAAGTAAGCGTCGGAGTCGGAAGGATTCCGGAAGCTCCGCACTCGCGACGCTGCTTCCGCGCGCGCCGGACGGACCTTGCAAGTCCGGGCTCGCAGATGCAGTCCGTCTCGGCGCTGTCCCGGAGATATACTTCCCGCCCACTGGCGCTGCCGGTGCGACCCAGCGATCCCAAGACGAACGCCGAACTGCCACAGTGATCACGCTTTTCGTCCGCCAGGCCAATCAACCGGCCGTCGAGGTCAAGGTCCCGGGCAACATCGCGCGGGTTGGCCGCGCGCCGGGCAGCGAACTGCACCTGCCCCAAAGTTACGTCAGCAAGAAGCACTTGCGCGTGATCAAGGGCATCGTGATCGTCGATCTAGGCTCGAGCAACGGCACCTATCTCGACGGCAAACGCATCAAGGATCCGGTCGTCTACACCGGCGGCGAAATCAGGATCGGCGACGGCGACGTTTTCATGACCGTGAGCCTGGACGATGTCGCGGAGCAGCTCACGACACCAGAACGGCCGGCTCCCCCGGCCGCGGATTCGGGCGAAGTGCAGAGGCTGCAGGTGTTGCAGGACGACATCGCGCGGCTCGAAGTCGAGTTGAGGGAGTCAGGCCAGCGTGTCCTGGAGCTCGAGGCCGAGCGTGCGGCGCCGGTCGAACCCGCAGGGCCCCAGGCTTCGGAGCTCGAGGCACTTGCGGCGCTCGACAGCACGCGAGCTGAACTCGAGGAACGGCGCGCACAGGCCGCCGGGCTCCAAGAACAGGTTGCGGCGCTGCAGGCGGAGGCAGCCGCTCTGCGCTCGCAGATCGCCGCGCTGCAGGCGCAGCCCGCCAAGCCCGTCGGTCCGGTCTCTCCCGCAGCCGAGTTGTTCCTCAGGCTGCAGTCGGAGAACTCGACGCTCAAGCGCAAGCTGGCTGAACTCGAATCGAAGCCGCCTGCGGGCACATCCGGGCGCGCGCCGCCGCAAGAGGGCGTGAACGCGCGCCTGCTTTCCGAAATCGTCGAGCTGCGCGCACAGAATGCCGCCCTGCGTGCGCAAGCTGGCGCCGACGGGTCGCGCAAGGCGCAGGTAGCGGCCACGAAACTCCCGGCCCCCGCGAGCTCGAATGTGCGCGTGCTGTTCGCGCGCATGGCCAAGGACGACGTGGAGCGTCAGGTGCCGCTGCTCGAAGGCCCGTTCGAAGAATTCCTGGTCGTCGAGCAATTCCGCCTGTTGCGGCAAGTCGAACGCATCGTGACGCGCATGGCGGGTGACTTCATGCAGCTTCGCGAGGGCAACACGATGCTGCCTGACGTACAGGGAAATCTGCGCGCGCTGATCGCACGTCTTGGCAGTCAGGAAGAAGATGCCGAGGTGCGTCGCGAACTGCTCGACTACTTCGCACAACTCGCGCGCTGGTTGGTGGCTTCGCTTGGGGCGCATCGCAAGGCCGCGGAATCTTTCGCGTCCAAGTTGAAGGTCGATCTGAGCGAGGAAACACTGACCAACCTCGCGCCGATTCCGGTCTTCATGCGAATCGCAGGGCAGCGCGAGGCCGAACTGTGGCGCCGGGCCGGCTTGTACCTGCGCGAACTGACGCCCGACATGGTCGAGGACAGGCTGGAGAAGTTCACGCGGGAAGCTGCGCATGAACTCATCGGGGACGGCAGCCCCCTCGACGCGGCCAAGGCAGACTGAGCCTGCCGCGCGTGGAACCGGGCGGCTGGCAGCTGGCAGCGGACTTGGGTATTCTCAGCGCAGTTGCATCGGTCCGGTTCATCGCCCTGGGAGAGGAGTCTGTTCCATGAAGCATTTACTTTGGCCTGCGGCACTTGCGCTGGCCTCGATGACGTTGTTTGCGTGCAAATCCATGCCGTTCATGGGGCCCGGATGCCTGGTGCTCACGGTTCGCGGTCTCGAACTCGACGACGTGGCTTCGATCTACTTGATCGTCGGGGCTGAAGCCGACCTCGCCGACCTCGAGAGCAAGAACACGATCAATAGGGTCGTGCTGCCGGACCGCCAGAAAAAATACATCACGTTCGGACAGTTCACAGCCAAGTTCGAAAACCGTTGGAGGCTTCAACCGCTACTGCTCAAGACCGACGCTGAGATGGTCGAGGTCGAGGTGCTCGAGGATGATCCCAACCAGCTCAGGGTCGAGATCCACCGCGAGCTGCTCGAATCGCACGGGACCTTGGCGGCGGTGGTCGTCGTCAACTGCAAAACCGAGGGATGGGGCGCATGCGAGGTGATCACGAGCTCCCAGATCCGCAACATCGATGACATGGAACTCGACCTGCGCGGAGCAACAATCAGCGTCCACGACAAGTCGAGTGGGTCGATTCCGCTTCCCGTTGCCGTTCCGAAATGAGTTCGTCGCGCCCCGCGAGCGTGCTCTGGCGCGAGGGCATGCTGCTCTGCCCTCAGCACCTCCAATCCTTCGCCCGTGAACTGCTCGGAAGACTGAACGCCGGGGACGGAGCATCCCTCGCGGGCGCCTTCGGCACGCTGGCCCTGCGCATCGACGAAAAGGCGCTCGAACGCGATGTGCTTTTGCTGCAGGAAGGCGAATTCCTCTTCCGCGACGGCAGCTGGTTGGCCCTGCCCGGAAACGGCGTGATCGAGCAGCGCGAATTCGGCGAGCACTTCACCGAGGCCGAATTGCAAGTCTGGTTGGGAGTCCAGGCCATGCAGGCCAATGTCGCCCAGATCGGCACTGAGGAAGGCCGCCCGTACCGCTATGACGTCGGGGTCGAGAGCGTGCCCGACGAATGCCAGCGCGACGCGTATAAAGAGCTCGAATTCAAGCGACTGCGCGCCCGTCTGTTCTTCGGTGAAGAGGATCGCTCCGGCTACGAGACGCTCCCGATCGCGCGACTGGTACGACGCGGCGAGCCCCAGGCGCACTCGGCGTTGAGTGAATCCTGGGTCGCGCCGGTGTTGAATTGCGCGGCTTCCGCGGCGCTAGTGGCGCAGTTGGTCGAGTTGGCGTCGAGCGCACGTTCCAACGCGCGCGACCTTGCGGCTCGCGTGCCGGCCCTCGCCAAACTGTCGAGCGTCGAGCGCGGAGCGGACCTCGCCGGACTGCTGAAACTCCAGGCGATCAATCCCTGCGTGGCCAGCCTGGAGCACATGTCGCGCAACCCCAGCCTCCACCCGTACTTCGCCTATCTCGAGCTCGCGCGAATCGCCGGCAATCTGGCCGTATTTTCGTCCGCGCGGGTCATGCCCGAGCTTCCGGCCTACGACCACTCCAACGCCGACGCCGGATTCAGCGAAGTCCTCGCACGAATCAGCGAGTTGCTTGCCGCCGAGGTCGCTGTCCCCTACGAGACCAGCGAATTCCAACTGGACAGTCAGCGCGAGGGCATCCTCGAGTGCTCCATCCCCGGGCACTGGGTCGAACGCGGAGCACTGTTCCACCTGGCGGTGGAGCTGGAAAAGTCGCCCGAAGATACCGCCGAGTTGGTGGGCGCCGGCGTCAAGCTGATCCCGCCCGAGGACGCCGATCGCGTGATTCAGGGTGTCGTGCCCGGCATCGAACTCGAGCACGAGCGCGATGCGCCGACCGCGTTCCCCAAACGCGAGAATTTGCACTTTTTCCGCGTGGTCACCGAGGGCAAGTCACGCGAGGCGTGGCTAAGACTGCTCGAGGCGCGCCAGGGCATGCTGCTCTCGGCACTGGGTGCCCTGGGCGAGGTGCGCTACCACTTCTACGTCGAATTGCCGGAGTGAGCCATGACATCGAAGCCTGCTTCTCTGCACGAGGCCTGCACGCCGATCTTCCTGTTCTTGACCTCGTTCCGCCGCAACGCAGAAACGTCCACGATGTCGGTCGAGGAGTTGCGCGAGGTCCTGGTTCGCGAATTCGAGAGCGCGAAAAGCGCCTGTGAAAGCGATCGCAAACTGCGCTCGCTGTTCGATCGCGCTCGCTATCCCTTGGTCGCCGCCGCGGATCAGGTCGTGTTGAGTTCCAATTGGACGAATCGCGCGGCGTGGTCGATGCAACTGCTCGAACAGCACTACTTCGAGACGTCCGAGGCCGGGGTGAAATTCTTCACGCTCGTGGACGATGTGCTCGCTGACACCGCGAGCGACGCCACGGAACTCGCGCTGGTCCTGTTCAGCTGCATGGCACTTGGATTCCAGGGCGAACTGCTCGGTGACCGCAAGGAACTCGATCGACGCCGCCAGCTCCTGTTCGAGAAGGCCCGCCTGCGCGGTGCCCTGGGCGAAAAACTCGCGCCGGAGTGTTATGGCCGCAACTCGCCGCGCAGCGTCACCAAGCTCCCGACTGCGGGGATCCTGCGTTTCATGCTGGTTGCGATCGCCGCGATCGTGTTCGTGCTTCTGCTTGGCGATGCCATGACGACCTTCAAGAACCGAAAGCCCAACGAGAATATTCGCAGTCAAGCGGATCTTCTGGAGAAGGTCGTACGTTGACTGGCGTCGGCAAGCGCACTCACACTACACAGCCTCTATTCGCACAGGCCGATCCATGAAGCGCATTTTCACTAACAAGTGGTTCTTGATTGCCATCGCGATTCTCGCCGCCGCGGCGCTGATCTTGGTCTACATCAACTGGCCCACGGCGTTCATGCCGCTGCTCGTTGCCATACTGGTCGCCGGTGCGCTGTGGATTCTCGCCGAGGTGGGCATGCGCGCCTGGCAAAAGCGCAAGCGCAAGGCCTTCGACGAGGGCC
>JANMRV010000499.1:0-2591 GCA_031388685.1 Planctomycetota bacterium | reverse complement strand
CCTTCGGTCAGTGCACCGTGCCCGCGTTGCCGGGCGGCCTCACTTACACGGAGATCGCCGGCGGCTACGCCCACAACTTCTCGCTGCGCAGCGACGGATCGGTGGTGGCCTGGGGGCAGAACGGCGAAGGCCAATGCAACGTGCTCGCACTCCCCGGGGGCCTCTCCTACGTCGGAGTTGGAGGTGGGTACTACAACAGCTTGGCCCAGCGCAGCGACGGATCGCTCGTCGCCTGGGGCCGCAACAACGAAGGCCAGTGCAATGTGCCCGCGCTTCCGGCCGGCCTTTCCTACGTCGAGAGCGCAGGCGGGTATTACCACAGTGTCGCGCTGCGCAGCGACGGGGCGGTCGTCGCCTTCGGATGGAACGGCTACGGCCAGTGCAGCGTGCCGATTCTTCCAGGCGGCCTCTCCTACGTCGGAGTCGCAGCGGGCGCGCTGCACAGCGTCGCGCAGCGAAGCGATGGTTCGGTCGTGGCCTGGGGAGATCAGAACTTCGGGAAATGCGCGATCCCCGCGCTACCTGCCGGCCTCTCCTACGTCCAAGTCGCGGCCGGCTATGACCACACGGTCGCGCGACGCAGCGACGGATCGGTCGTGGCGGTGGGACGCAACGACTTCGGCCAGTGCAATGTGCCCACCCTCCCCGCCGGCCTCACGTTCGTCGAGATCTCGGCGGGCCTTGATTTCAGTGTCGCGCGGCTCAGCGACGGGTCGGTCGTGGCCTGGGGCCGCAACGATGGCGGCCAGTGCAGCGTGCCCGCACCGCCCAGCGGCCTGAGCTACGTCGACATCTCCGCAGGTGGACTCCACGCCCTCGCGATCGCGGACGGCACTTGCTCGAGCCCCGTCGCGTATTGCACGGCGAAATTGAACTCACTTGGCTGCCTGCCGACGATGAGCTCAGTCGGCTTGCCGAGCGCAACGGCCGGCAGTGGCTTCACCATCAGCGCTTCGAACGTGCGCAACCAGAAGCCCGGACTGTTGCTCTACACGATCGGCGGTCAAGCCGCCGTCCCTTTCCAGGGCGGAACGCTGTGCCTTGCCGGCGTGATCAAACGTTCGCCTGGCGTGACTTCCGGCGGCAGTCCGAGCGGCAGCGACTGCAGCGGCGTGTTCTCGATCGATTTCAATGCGTTCGCAGTCGGTTCGCTGGGCGGCAATCCGCTTCCCGCGCTGCAGACGGCGGGGACTACGGTCGATGCGCAGTGGTGGGGCCGCGATCCGGGATTCCCGGCGCCGAACAACACCACGCTGAGCAACGGGCTGCGCTTCTCGATGTGCTGGTGAGCGTCAAAGCCTGGTCAGCCGGCCGGCTCGCTAAGGACACTCGCAAAGTGGTCTCGCGAGCCGCTCGGCTCTCGGCGAATTCCTTGGTGCGCTTTTGCATCACGCCGAAGTTCGCGTCGTGGAAGCGCACCACGTCGAAGCGCGAGCGCAGTCCGCGATTCCGTGCGTAGGTCAAGAAGCTTGAAGCGCCCTACCCCGCCGTCGACTTCGTCATCGCACGCGTGCTCTTCGACGCGGCGTTGCCGCCGGTCCCCGTCTTATGTCCCGGATCGACCCACGAGCGCGACAACTCCTGTCTCGGGAACAACTTCTTCTCTACGCGATTGAACACATCGAAAGCGCGCGCTTCGAACAGACCCAACTTGAAATTGTTCTCACGCAAACGCGCTTCGGCACGGCGCTCCCACCAGCCGATTTTTCCGCGCGCGAGTCCATAGCTCAGCGTCACGTAATGCTGGTAGAGCTTGCGCATCTGCGCCACGTGCGGAGGAATCTTCCCCGGCCAGGTTTCTTCGAGGTGGTACTCGCCGATCGAGCCCCATTCGCGCAACGTTTTCGGCGGCTGATAGCCCATCGAAATCGCTTGATCCCACATGACCGTGCCCGGAATCGGCCGGTAGGGCCAGACCGTCGGACGCGCGAGCGGCGCGGCGACGTGCAGGCGCCGGCATTGGTCGATCGTCGCCAACATCGAAGGCGGCTCTTCGCCCGGATAGCCGATGATGTACGTCACCGACGCGCACACGCCGCGCTTGTCCATTTCGATCGCTGCGTTGACGTTGTCATCGCCGACAATCGGCTTGCCGATCTTCTTCATCATCTCGTCGCTGCCGGCCTCGGCACCGATTTCGGCGATGTAAAGACCGGACGCGGACATCGCGTCGAGCACGTCGGGTTTGTACGTCAGGATCGAGTGCGTCTCGAGGAATGCGTTCCACCAGAACTTCAGGCCGCGCGCGAGCTTGCCTTCGGCGAATTCCTTGGTGCGCTTCGCCATCACGCCGAAGTTCGCGTCGTGGAAACGCACGACAACGAAGCCCCAGCGATCGGGGAGTCCGTCGACTGGCAAGAGCCCGGTAGACGTGTGCCTATTGCCTTAGCGCGATGGCTCCATGGGCGAATTCAGACAACCGGTCAAAAAAATCCGGCGAATAAGGTAATTCATCAGGTGTGGCGGACGCTGGCCCGGGGAACTTGAACCGCTCGACCCGAGCCGCCTCCTGACGCGCGGCCTCTGACCTGACAAGCACGTTGTATTCTTCGTATACAGGAAAGTCTCCTAGTCTGAATCGGTAGTCACGC
>JANMRV010000488.1:0-1057 GCA_031388685.1 Planctomycetota bacterium | reverse complement strand
GCAGCGTGCTCAGCGGAGCCGAAATAGATCGCGCGCTAGTCTTCGTCGAGATCGTCGGCGGCGTCGGCGGGCGCCTCGGTCCTGCGGTCGGCGCGCACCTGCGCCGCATCGCGGCCAAGAATCAAGTCCTGTGCGTCACGCACCTGCCCGCGATTGCCGCGCTCGCCGAAAAACACCTGCGCGTCTCGAAAGCCGTGCAAGCCGGCCGCACATCGACGCGCATCGAAGAACTCGCCGGCGAACCGCGCGTCGAGGAAATCGCCGACATGATCGCCGGCGGCGCCGCCCATGAAACCGCGCGCGCGGAGGCGCGGCGACTGATGAGCACTTGAGTACGGCGAGGCGTGACTGAAACCAGTTCCATCGCGACGAGCCGGGCCGCTGCGGGGGCTGGAGCGGGGGTAGCCCGGCCCGCTCGGCGTGGGGCAAGCCTGTTTGACTGATCTTAGGCAAATTATTGGTGACCGATAATTTGGCTAAACTTCCTACTATTTGACCATGTCGCGTCCTGAAAGCTGTTCAGGTCTAGCGGGAGCCAGTCCCGTCACCGTAATCGCCGGAGAGCCGTGTAGCAGGCTCCAGTCGCGAGGAGAGATCCTCGCGACCGAGCGGAGCGTCAAGAGCCCTCAGCGAGTCGTACGACTCGTAGGAGGGAAGCAACGTCGCAGGCCCAACGCAAAGGCGTGAACCAGTACCGAGTCAGGTGACTTCGTCCACAGAAGGTCCGCTCACACGTGGAAGCGGTGAATACATGTCGAAACCGGTCCTTCGTCCGCTTTCCTCCGGACGAAGTCCTCCGACTCCGTATGCGTAGCGGCAGATCATGTGTACTGGACGAAGTACCACGGGCCCCAGAGGTGAAGCCTGGTGACGAGGTCGCGGTCAAATTCGTCAACGGGAGAGTTTCCGAAGGTCATCGAGCGGTCGTGCAAAATGCCCCACCAATCATCGCCGGCGCCGCTCCACACAAATGAGTATCGCCTCGGCGGTCCTTCTTGGATCAGGTACATCTCCTTCGCTTCGATTCCAGCGTCGGCCCTTGCGACGGC
Organism: Planctomycetota bacterium; assembly: GCA_031388685.1. Taxonomy (GTDB): domain Bacteria; phylum Planctomycetota; class UBA1135; order UBA1135; genus JADJQU01. The sequence goes on along the minus strand of JANMRV010000488.1, from coordinate 8 downwards.
TTCGAGAT
>JANMRV010000442.1:0-3415 GCA_031388685.1 Planctomycetota bacterium | reverse complement strand
GGCGCGCAAGCGAAATCCCTGCTCGCGCGCGAGCAGCAGTCCCTGACCCTGCACTCGAAGATCGAGTCGCGGCTGCGGCTGCCCAAGTTCGATCGTTCCGCCGGCCTGGAACGGAGCGGCGCCGTATTCACCGGCGAGGCTCACGATTCGCAAACTGGTGTGATCGAACTCGAAGTGCGCGCTGAGGTTCTCGAACGCGGAAAGTGCGTTGGACAGTTTCACCTCCGCCCGCGAAACGTCGAGGCTGCCGGTCAACACGGGTGCTTGAAACGTGCCCAAGAGACGCACGTCGCCGTGCAATTCGCCGCCGGTCCGCCGCAGCGACGGGGACATCCCTGCGAGAAAGCCAAGCTCGGGCAGCGAGACTTTCGCGCCCAGCGATACGGGCAGCGCCTTCCAGTCAGGCAGCACTCCGCCGGCCCAGCTCTTCAAGTCCACGCGCAGGGTCACATGTCCGTCGATGTCTGCGCTGCCGCGGTCGGGCAACGACAACCGCGAGTGCTCCAGGTAGATCTCGTCGCCGATCGTCGCCGTGGCTTCGAATTGAAAGGCACCGGAATTCCCGGGGCCCAGGACCGAGTCCATGGGCGAGCCAGAGAGATTGATCTTGGTCGTTACGGCGCCGCGCACGTCGGAGCTGGTTCCGCTCAGGCGAAATTCGGCGGCGGCCGCGCCGCGCCACTGGTTCGAAATGCCGAGCGCAGCGCGCGGCAGGCTCGCGAAGTCAAAGACATGGAAAACGCCTGCAAGTTCGAAGGGGCCGTCGCTCACCCATTCGCCGGCGAGCGGATCCGTGGCAATGCGGCCACTCACGTCGATCCCGTAGTTGTCCGGCGCAGTCACGACGAGTTGGCGGATCACGAGCTCGCGCTGCGCCAGCCGGGCGCTGAAGTCGAGCGCGGCCCTCGGGGAGCCGGCGAAGAGCTGCAACTCGTCCACGCGCAGGTCGGCGCTGGCGGCGATGTCCGTTGGCGAGCGATGGAACTCGAACGAACCGTGCACACCTTCGATCACGACACCCGCTGGCAGGAAGGGCCGCAGCAGATGCATTGGCACCAGTTCACTGGCTTCGATCGAAACGCTTTGTTCGAGCGGAGTCCAGCTCAGATCGGCGATGGCGTGACCCGCGCTCCCGCCGACGCACAGACCTCGGACGATGACCGCGTCCTTTGCGACGACGACTTCGAGCGGCGCTTCCAGCGAAAGATCGAGTTCGTCGCGCGCCAGACGTGCGCGCTCAAGGGAAACGTCGACGATTCCGCCGCCAACGCTGCGACAGACGCGACCGGCCGCATCCACCGCAACGCCGTTGACCAGCGCCAGCAGGCGATCGAAGCGCGCGCAGCCTTGCGCGTACGAACCTTCGACTTCGAGTTCCTCGATCGTGCGGCCGTCGTACTCGAAGCCCCAAGCTTTCGCGTGGCCCCAGAGGCTCGGATCGCGCCACGGCCCAACGCAGCTCGCGTCGATGGAGACCAGACCAGCGGAAGCACGGCCGCGACTCAAGATGTCGAGCGCAAACGTGCGCGCGCGCAGGCGCGAGTTCGAGATCGCGCCGCTTGCGTAGTCGAAGTCGCCGCTGGCCGTGGCCTGGATCGAGGCGCCATCGAGTTCGAGGCGCGCGAGTTCCACGTGGCGCGTGTCCGCGCGTGCTTCGATGGTCACCTGTCCAAGCTCGATGCCGAAGATCGAGAGACCGTTGCCCGCGAGCAGGAAGCGTCCCGAGGGCGCCAGCGCCGGCCCGCTCAAGGCCACGGTTCCGGCCAGGGCGCCCTTGACGTCGCCCTGTCCGAAAAGCGCGGCGAGCGGCGCGAGATCTTCGAACGAGAGTGCCGCGTCGAGATCGAGCGAAAGTCCCTGGTACCAGGGCAGATTGCGCTCGCCCCAGCGCAGCTTGCCGTGTTCCACCTTCATTCCGCCGACATCGCTACGGATGTCTGCGGTGCGAACTTCGAAGCCGGTGTCTGAAAAATCCAGCGCCAGGCGCGCGCGGCGCACGCGATCCGCCGCGGCGAGAATCTCGGGCGAGGCTTCGCCGAGAATCGCACGTGGATCGAACAGTTCGAGTTCAGCGGAACCTCGGAAGGAGCGCAGGACTTCGCTGAGACCTTCGCCCGCGAACGAAAACGCGAAGTTGGAGACCGTGAGTGAATTGGCTCCGCGCAAGAGCAGCCCCTCACGCAACTCGAGCTGATCGCGATCGATGCTGCCGGCGAAGCTGACCTGATCGAAGCTGTGGCCCTGAAACTCGGGCGCGTCGATGCGGCCCGAAGCCTGCGCGTTCCAATCGTCGGGCGCTGCGAGCGGCGCACGGAACACCGCGTTCAAGTTCGCGCGGCCGGAAATCGTCTGGGCGACGCGAAATTCGCGCAACACTGCCGACAGATCGACTTCGCGCAGGTCGGTCCAAATCTGAAAGTCGTCCGCGTCCAGTGCGCCGCGGAAATCGACCTCGCCGCCGTAGCGCGCAAGGGTTCCGGAAAAGCTGACAAGGCTTTGCGCAAGCTCGCGCAGATCCACTTCTATCGCCCGTGCGATCTGCTGGCCGTCCAGGTCAAGACGCGGCACTTCGAGCAGGCCGGTGCCATAGTGAAGTTCCGAATCGAGCGCGCCTGAAACGCCGTCGAAGATCGGATCGCTGTATTGGACGTGCTGCGCGTGCACGCGCCAGGCGGGCTCGCTCGGGCCGGTGCTTTGCAGCCAGACCGCATTCAACCCCTGCACCTCGACGCGCCGGCCGCCGCCGAGTTCGACGCGCGCAGCGACGTTGCGCGCAGCGATGGGCGGGAGTGTCTTCGGCCACGGGAACGGCTCCGGGTTGACGATCCACGGCCTAGGGCTCGGTGGCTTGCGCGCTGGCGCATCGAGGTCCACGACCACGCGCGCGGAGTCGAGCTCGATCGAAGTCAGCGCGGCCATGTCGCCACGCAGCAGGCCGAGCAGATCGAAGCGCGCAGTCGCACGCGCGAGCTTCAGAGAGACGAGTTCGGTGCTCGGCGTACCGCCGGACAGATCGACATCAACGAGCTCCAGGTCGGAGAACCAGCTGCCGTCAATCCGCGCGACCTTCAACTCCAAGCCCGTCGCCGTGCGCAGCACTTTGGCCACTCGTTCGATCACGAGGGGCGCAATCAGTCGCCCGCGCGCGAAGTACAGGCCCGCGAGCAGGACCACCAAAAGGAAAAGCGCCGCGCCAATCCGTTTGGCCCAGCGCGCAATCCTGCCCGCCTTGCGCGGGATCGTGTCGGCCGCTCGTGCGCTCACTTCCTGTTTCGTTCCTTCGCTGCGCAGTCTAGTCCCAGGGACCTACGCAGTTCATGAAAGATCGCCGCGGATCTTGGTGGAGTTGTTGCGACACCCGCGATCCAGTGGGCTGGCGCGAGTCCGCTACCGGCAACGAGGATCGAAAAGCGTC
>JANMRV010000419.1:0-2114 GCA_031388685.1 Planctomycetota bacterium | reverse complement strand
ATTGCAGCGCTGGGCACCGACACCGACGAGGCGCTGATCCAGAGCATCGCCGACGGGCTGCTCGCCTGGCAGCAGGATGGCTTTGCGTACCCGAGCGGTGAGCCGGACATCTCCAACACTCAGTACGGCGCGCTTGGGCTGTGGGTCGCGGCGAAACATGGCGCGAGCATTCCGCTCAAGGCTTGGCAGAACCTGGCCAGTTTCGCGCTCGCGTCCCAGGAGAAGGCGAACGGCGCCTACGCGCCGGCGGGCTTCATTTATCGCGCGGGATCCCCGGTCACCGGAAGCCGCACCGCCGCGGGACTGACGGTGCTCGCGATCTGCAAAGAGAATTTGCCCGAGCACGATCCGCTGCGCAGGGCCTGCGTCGCGGCGATGTCGCACGGCGTTGCCTGGCTGGCGAAGAATTTTTCCGCTTCGACGGATCCGCTCGCAGATTCGCAGGGGTGGGTCTACTACTGGCTCTACGGTTGCGAGCGCGTCGGTGCGTTCACCGGGCTCGCGAAATTCGGCGCACACGACTGGTACCGCGAGGGCGCGCGCTTTCTCGTCGATGCGCAAGAGAAGAGTGGGATGTGGTCGAACCAGCCGGACACATGCTTCGCGCTGCTATTCCTCAGCCGAGCGACCGCCCCCAGCACGGGTGAAACTCGCGGGCGCACGTCGCGCACCTATGGTGAAGACCTGCCGGACAAAGACGTGTCGTTGCGTGCAGCGGGCGACACGCCGCTCAACGTCTGGATTTCGTCGTTCGGTGAGCGCGTATTGCGCGAATGCGGCTGGCCCGCCGACGGCGGCAAGGGCCTGCGCGTGGTTCGAGTCGACTACCTTGCGCCGGACCAGGCTCTGCTCGCCGATGCGCGTTCGGGGTCTGTCGATTGGCGCATGGCCAGCAAGCAACCTCCCGAGGGTTGGAACTTGCCCGACTTCGACGACTCGCGTTGGAATATCGCGCGCGGCGCTTTCGGTCCGTTGGCGGTTGGTGACCAGCTGGTGAAAACGCCTTGGTCCCAAAGCGAGTGGTCCAAGGGCGATTTGTGGCTGCGGACCGCGCTCGAGCTCGATCCCGCCGATCTTGTCGATCCCAAGCTGATGCTGCGTTTCGCTCCGGCGTTCGACACGGCGAGCGGGGGCTCGAGCCGTCCGCCACTCGTGTGCCTGTTCGACGAGAGCAAGTCGTTCGTCGAGCTGCTCTCGCAGGCCGGCGAAGGCAGCACAGCGACGCTGACGCTCGGCGACGCACAGCACGGCAACGCCGCTCTGCGCGTCACGCCGCAGCAACGCTATCGCGAAGTGATGCCGGGCTGGTTCTTCGAAATCGCCAAGAAGCCCGGGCCGCAGCAATACCGTTATCTGCAGTTCGCGTGGCGCAAGCGCGATGGCGCCGCCGTGATGGTCCAACTGGCCGTCAACGGTGCCTGGGGCCAGGGCCGCTATTCGCGCTATTACGCCGGGGAAAATACGGCCAAGTGGGAAGCTGACGCGGTGGCGAAGAGCCTGCCAGGACAGTGGAGCGTGGTGACGCGCGATCTGTTCGAGGACCTTGGCGAGGGAGCGCGTCTTACCGGAATCGCCTTCACTGTGCTGGGCGGTGAAGCCGCGGACTTCGATGCGGTCTATCTTGCGCGCAGCAGGTCGGACTTCGCCGCGATCGCCAAGCAAGGCCTCGCGCTCGAGACGGCGCGCCTGGCCGCTGGTGGCGCTGGATCGAGCGACGAGAAGACACTGGGTGGCGGCGGCGAATCGGTGGACGTGTGGATCAACGGTGCGCTTGCCTACAGCGGCCGCGGAGTTGCGCTCGATTACGCGCCGGTCGAGACCCTGGCGCCGCTCCAATCGTTCTTCCGGCCTGGCGCGAACATGGTCGCCGTGCATGCCCATTCGGAAGTTGGCGAGTCTACGTTTGACCTTGGACTGCGCGACTCGCTTGCGCTTGCGACGGTCAATGGCGATCCGAGCAAGCCGTCAGCCGGTACGCGTTTCGCTGCTCGGCTGACGTTTCCGCGGCCGGCAGCGCGCTCGATCTTTGCGCGCGTTCGCATCGCGTTGCCGCCGGGAAATTCGGACCCGGCCAACTCGCTCGATCTCTACTCCGATCCGCTGCAGGTCGAGAT